>NZ_JAELUI010000269.1 GCF_016429285.1 Ralstonia sp. ASV6 | reverse complement strand
TACCGCATGGAATCGCTGGTGGCCAATCCGTGCACGAGCTTTGGCGTGACGCTCACCGAGGCGATTGCCGAGCAGTGGCGCGCCTTTGCCGGCCGGCAGTGCAGCATCTACGAGGCGGCCTACGGCCTGTCGGAAACCCACACCTGTGATGCGATCACCCCGCCCGACGCGCCGCGCTGGGGCTGGCACGGCAAGATCGTCCCGCAGACCGAGGTACGCATCGTTGATCTGCACACCGGCGCCGAACTGCCCCCTGGTCAGGCCGGCGAGATCACCATCCGCAGCCCCGGCGTGTTCCGTGGCTACTGGCAGCGCGACGAAGCCACGCGCGCCGCGCTGCAGAATGGCTTTCTGCGCACCGGCGACATCGGCCAGCTTTCGCCTGACGGCTATCTGCAATGGCAAGGCCGCATCAAGGAGATGATCAAGGTCTCCGGCTATAGCGTGTTTCCGGAAGAGGTGGAGGCGTTGCTGTCTCGCCACCCGGGCATCCGCCAGGTCGCTGTCACCCCCATCCCGGACCCGGACAAGGGCGAGGTCGTCTGTGCACACGTGGTGCCGATGCACGGCGTTGCCCTTACCGAGGCGGAGCTGATTGCCTGGTCGCGCGACAACATGGCGCCGTACAAGGTGCCGCGCCGGGTGAAGTTCCACGATGCGCTGCCGGCCACGTCGACTGGCAAGGTGCTGCGGCGCCTGCTGCGCGAAGAGGCACTTGCCGCCTGACTCCACGCCTGAAAACAGAACGGCCGCCAATTCCTGGCGGCCGTTTTGCTAAGTCTGCACGAAGCGTTTCTGTCGGGCGATGCTCATCAGGATGCCGATGCCCATGCCCAGTGTGACGAGTGCGGTCCCTCCGTAACTGATGAGTGGCAGCGGCACGCCCACCACGGGCAGGATACCGCTCACCATGCCCATGTTGACGAAGGCGTAGGTGAAGAAGATCAGCGTGATCGACCCGGCCAGCAGTCGTCCGAACAGCGTGCCCGCATTCGCCGCGATGAACAATCCGCGAATGATCAGCAGCAGGTACAGGAACAGCAGGAAGCCGTTGCCCACCAGCCCGAATTCCTCGGAATAGACCGCGAAGATGAAGTCGGTGTGCTTTTCGGGGATGAACTCCAGATGGGTTTGCGTGCCCTTGAGCCACCCCTTGCCCGTTACCCCGCCCGAGCCGATGGCAATGATCGACTGGATGGTGTGGAAGCCCTTGCCCAGTGGGTCTGTGGTCGGGTCCAGTAGCGTGCACACGCGGTGCTGCTGATAGTCGTGCAGGATCGGCCAGTTCACGCCCGGCGCGCAGATGCGTGATTCAAACGACACCACCAGCGTGATCGCCGTCACCGCAATCACCAGCACCGGCACGATCAGCCGCCACGACAGGCCGGCAAAGTAGATCACGTAGATGCCGGCCGCCAGCACCAGCAGCGCGGTGCCCAGGTCCGGCTGCTTGGCGATCAGGCCCACCGGAATCAACAGCAGCACGGCTGCCGCCAGATAGTCGTACCAGTGGATCACCCCCTCGCGCTTCTGGAAGTACCACGCGAGCATGAGCGGCATGGCGATCTTCATGATCTCGGAGGGCTGCACCACCACACCCATATTCAGCCAGCGCCGCGCGCCTTTGCGGATCAGCCCGAACATCGCCACGCCTATCAACAGCGCGACGCCGATGGTGTACAGCGGCACCGCAAAGCGCATCAGCGTCTGCTGCGGCAGGTTGGCGATGACCCACATCAGCACGAACGACAGCATGATATTGCGGACCTGATCTTCCACGCGGCCCGGCATGTCGATGGCGGCTGAGTACAGCGCGACCAGTCCCGTGCCCAGCAGCAGAAACACGATCAGTGCCAGTGGCACGTCGAAGCCGGTGAAGAGCGACTTGATGACGTTGAATATGCGGCGCTTGTCCAGTTTGTCCATGGCGTGATCCTCAAGCGCGAATGTCAGGGAGTGGCCTGCGCGGGTTTGGGCGTCGGCTTCGGTGCCGGCTTGTTGCCAGGCTTCGTCTCCTTCCCACCCTTGGGCGCGGTGGCCGGCGTCGAGGCCGGGGCGGCGGCATTGCCGCGTCCACGCGGTGGCAGTTCAGGCGCGGGTTGGGCATGCGATAGCGCCTGCAGTACCTGCGCGTCCAGCGTAGCCGGGGCGATGGCATCGGCGCTGGTGCCGGCCTCGCGCAGGGCGGGAGCCAGCAAGTCGGGCGACATCGGCGGCGCGGCACGCGCTGCGCCTGCTGCCACCGACGACGCGGCCGGTGCTGAAGCCGCAGCCACACTACTGGCGGTCGGTGCCGCCACGGCCGAAGCGGCAGCGACCCCCGATGCCGCCTGCGCGGCAGCCTCCGCAGCCGCTTGCGGCGTGGCCGTGGCACTGGCGATGGTGGCCGTCTTACCAGTCGAGAACACGCTTGGCGTATCCACTGGTGGTTGCGGCTGGGGTTTCGGCGCGCTGGCGAGCAGTTCGGTCGGCCACTTGCCGGTCAGGTAATAGTCCATGACGGCGCGTGCGATTGGCGCGGCCGATGCCGCACCAAAGCCGGCGTTTTCCACGATCAGCGCCAGCGCGATTTTCGGATGGTCAGCCGGGGCAAACGCCTCGAACAGTGCGTGGTCGCGCTTGTTCTCGGGCAGCGCGTGGTGGCTGTACTTCTCGTTCTTGCCCAGCGAGAACACCTGCGCCGTCCCCGTCTTGCCCGCCGACACATACTGCGCACCGATGAACGCCTTGGCCGCCGTCCCCGCCTGGTTCACGCCCACCATCGCGCGCTTGATCACGTCGATGTTGGCCTGCTTGAGGGGGATCCGGTAGCTCTCGGTTGGCACGGTCAGCGTGCGCGACTTGGACAGCGAATCCTCCACGGCCTTCACGAGGTGAGGCTTCATCACCACGCCGTTGTTGGCCAGCGTCGACACCGCGTGCGCGAGCTGCAGGATGGTGAAGTTGTTATAGCCCTGGCCGATGCCCAGCGAGATGGTCTCACCGTCGTACCACTTCTGCTGCTCGGGGCGCTTGTAGGCTTTGCGCTTCCATTCGGTCGACGGCAGGATGCCGGTGCGCTCGCCTTCAATGTCGATGCCCGTGACCTGCCCAAAGCCGAACGGCTTCATGAAATCGTGGATGGCATTGACGCCCATGTCGTTGGCGAGGCGGTAATAGTACGTATCGCACGACGCCACGATGGAGCGGTACATGTCGACCCAGCCATGCCCGCCCGGCACGTCATCGCGGAAGGTGTGGTTGCCCAGCGTGAACGAGCCCGGATCGGCCATGCCCCACTGCGGCGTGCGTTTGCCCAGCTCCAGCGCGCCTAGCGCCATGAACGGCTTGTACGTTGAGCCCGGCGGATACGTGCCGCGTAGCGGACGGTTCAGCAGCGGCTTGTCGGGCGAGTTGTTCAACTCGCTCCAAGTCGCGCTGTCGATGCCTTCGATGAACAGGTTCGGGTCGAACGTCGGCTTGGAGACGAAGGCAAGGATGTCGCCCGTCTCGGG
>NZ_JAELUI010000268.1 GCF_016429285.1 Ralstonia sp. ASV6 | reverse complement strand
GGTCCAGCAGCGTGCGTGCGAAGGCGGTGATATCCGGCGGCGTCTCGTCGGTGTAGGTGATGCCCAGGCCGCCGCCCACGTCGATGTGCGAGAGACGGATGCCTTCGGCGTCGAGCTTGGTCACCACGTCGAGCACCTTGTCCAGCGCATCCAGGTACGGCGACACCTCAGTGATCTGCGAGCCGATATGGCAGTCGATGCCGACCACACGCAGGTTGGGCATCGCGGCAGCGGCGCGGTAAGTCGGCAGCACCTCGTCAAAGGCCACGCCGAACTTGTTGCCCTTCAGGCCGGTCGAGATGTACGGGTGCGTCTTGGCATCCACGTCCGGGTTGATACGCAGCGACACGGGCGCGGTTTTGCCCAGCGATGCGGCCACGTCGTTCAGACGATGCAGCTCGGGAATCGACTCCACGTTGAAGCACGCCACGCCGACTTCCAGCGCGAAGCGCATTTCATCCGCGCTTTTGCCCACGCCGGAGAACACCACCTTCGACGCTGGCGCACCCGCAGCCAGCACACGCTTGAGTTCACCTGCCGAGACGATGTCGAAGCCCGCACCCAGCTGAGCGAACACTTGCAGCACGGCCAGGTTCGAGTTGGCCTTCATCGCGTACTGCACATGCGCGTTGCGACCCTCGCACGCGGCGGCGTAAGCGCGATAGTTGGCCGTGAGCGCAGCGCGCGAATACACATAGGTTGGCGTGCCGAATTGCGCGGCAATCGCGTCGAGCGCGACGCCTTCGATCATTAGGGCGCCGTCCTGGCGGATCAGGGACTCGGACATGGGTGAGGAGCAATCAGGGCGCCATCTTGAGCAGGGCAGGTGGCGCCGGTTGAAAAGAGAAGCGGATCAGCGGTTGGCGGGCACCGCGCTGGCGGCGTCTGCAGCGGGTTTGGCGCCAGGCACCGGCGGTTGCGGCACGGCGTTCGGGCCGGCGATGCCGGGGTCGGTCGTTTGCGGCGCGGTCGGCGCAGACGGCACCTTGGGCATGTACAGCGGCCCGCGAATCCCGCAGCCGGATAGACCTGCGGCCGTCAGGGTCAGGCCGACAGTGGCTACAATGGCGGCGATTCGTGTCATCGGATGGTGATGCGGAAAAGAGCCCAAGGGTGCAACCTTGCGGCAATCAGAGTCACATGGGGCGAGGCGCTAAACGGTTGAAAAAGGCCGCCATGCCGCGCCCGCGCAAGATTTTGGAGTGTAGCATGCCCCCCCTGACCGAATCGGAGTTCTTGGCCCTGGCCGACGCTGAGCTTAGCCGTGTCGAACGCATCGTCGAGGATGCCGCCGATGAGGCCGACGCCGACATCGAAGTCAGCCGTGTCGGTAACGTGCTGACGCTCGAATTTGACGACGGCTCCAAGATCATCATCAACAGCCAGGCGCCGATGCAGGAACTATGGGTGGCCGCGCGTGCCGGCGGATTCCACTTCCGCCATAGCAATGGCCGCTGGACGGACACCCGCAGCGGCGAAGAGCTTTACGTTGCCCTGTCGCGCTATGTCAGCCAGCAGTGCGAAGTGGATGTGACGCTGGCTGCCAACTGACCGCTACGCGTATCCGCTGCACCAAACAAAAAGCCGCCCCGAAGGGCGGCTTTTTTCGTTGGCAATGAAGCTCAGTTGCCGCGGAACATGTCGAGAATCTTCTGCTTCTCCTGTTCCGGTGTCGGCGCCAGGCTGCCGTTTGGCTGCGGCTGGTCGCCGCCCGGTGCCGAAGCAGGGCCAGAGGCGCCCGGCATCGCATCGCCCAGGCCCACCGAGGCGATACCCTGGCCGTTGGCGTACTCCTCGTAGGCCCAGTCGCCGGCCATCTGCACCACACCTTCAGGCGGCTGGCGATCTGTCTCGGGCTGGCCCTTGAGGGCATAGCTCATGTAGTTGATCCAGATCGGCAGGGCCAGGCCGCCACCGGTTTCGCGGTCACCCAGGCTGCGCGGGTTGTCATAGCCCATCCAGGCCACGCCAACCAGCTTGGGCGTATAGCCGCAGAACCACGCGTCGAACGAGTCGTTGGTGGTGCCTGTCTTGCCGGCCATGTCGTTGCGGCCCAGCTTGGCCTTGGCCTGATAGCCCGTACCGTTCGACACTACGCTACGCAGCAGCGAGTCCATGATGAAGTCGTTGCGCGGATCGATCACGCGCACGGCGTCCTTGGCGGCCGTCATCGGGTGTGCCTGCTGGATGACGGTGCCGCGCGCATCGACCACGCGATCAATGATGTACGGGTTGACGCGGTAGCCACCGTTGGCGAATACCGAATAGGCGCCGGCCATCTGCAGGATCGTCACCGAGCCCGCGCCCAGCGCCATCGGCAGATAGGCGGGGTGCTTGTCCGCTTCGAAACCGAAGCGCGTGATGTATTGCTGCGCGTACTGCGTGCCGATGGTGCGCAGAATGCGCACGGACACCAGGTTCTTCGACTTCTGCAGGGCGCGGCGCATCGTCATCGGGCCGTCGTAGCCGCCGCCGTAGTTCTTCGGCTCCCACACCTGTCCACCGGTGTCGCCGGTCGGGATCGACAGCGGTGCATCGTTGATCACCGTAGACGGCGAAAAGCCCTTGTCCACCGCCGCCGAGTAGATGAACGGCTTGAAGCTCGAGCCCGGCTGGCGCCACGCCTGTGTGACGTGGTTGAACTTGCTGCGGTTGAAGTCGAAGCCACCGACCATCGAGTAGATCGCGCCCGTCTGCGGATCCAGCGAGACAAAGCCCGAGGCCACTTCCGGCAACTGCGTGATCGACCACTTCTGCGTCTTGGTGTCCTGGATCACGCGGATGACCGCGCCCGGACGCAGCTTGATCTTCGGCTGCGCATTGGCCGACAGCGCTGCCTGCGCGAATTTCAGGCCGTCGCCCGCCAGATCGATCGTCTCGCCCGACAGCATGGTCGCGCGCACCAGCTTCGGCGCCACGCTCACCACCACGGCCGATTGCAGATCGTCGCTGCTCGGGTGTTCGAGCAGGGCATCGTCGATTGCCTGTTCGCGGTCGTCCGCGTCGGCGGGCAGATCGATGAAAGCTTCTGGGCCGCGGTAGCCATGGCGGCGCTCGTAGTCGAGGATGCCGCGACGCACCGATTGATAGGCCACGTCCTGATCGCCCTTGCGCAGCGTCGTATAGACGTTCAGGCCACGCGTGTAGGTCTCTTCACGGTACTGGGCGTACATGAGCTGGCGCACCATTTCTGCCACGTACTCGGCGTGCACGTCGAATTCATGGCCCTCGCTGCGCACCGGCAGTTGTTCGTTGATGGCCTGGGTGTACTGCTCCGGCGTGATGTAGTGCAGGTCGCGCATGCGCTGCAGGATGTACTCCTGGCGCACCTTGGCGCGCTTGGGGTTCACCACCGGGTTGTATGCCGACGGCGCCTTGGGCAGGCCGGCCAGCATGGCGGCCTCGGCCAGGGTGATGTCCTTGATGTTCTTGCCGAAGTAGATCTGCTCGGCGCTGGCAAAGCCGTATGCGCGCTGGCCAAGGTAGATCTGGTTCATATAGAGC
>NZ_JAELUI010000267.1 GCF_016429285.1 Ralstonia sp. ASV6 | reverse complement strand
GACTGGTACTTCAGCGCAAGCCGCATCGACATCGACAGCGATCGCCAGGTTGGCACCGGCCGCAATGGCGTCCTGCACTTCTTCGGTGTGCCTGTGTTTGCGGCGCCTGTGATGGATTTCCCGCTCAACGACGACCGGCGCAGCGGTTTCCTCTCGCCGGTGTTCGGCTACAACAGCCGCAGCGGGGCCGACATCACGCTGCCGTACTACTTCAACATCGCGCCCAACCGCGATCTGACGCTGTACCCGCGTCTGCTGAGCCAGCGCGGTTTGCAGCTGGGGGCGGAGTATCGCTATCTTGATCCGTCGTACAGCGGTGTTCTACGTGGTGAATTCCTGCCGGATGACCGTGAGGCGGGACGCAACCGCTGGTCGATCGCACTGCAGCACACCCAGCGCCTCGCTCCTGGGTTGAACGCTTACGTCAACTACAACAAGGTCTCGGATAACACGTATCCAGACGACCTTGGCCGCAGCATCGTCACCGCAACGCAGCGGCAGTACGTTCAGGAAGGTGGCGTCACGTATTCGATCGGCGACTGGGTCGCTTTGGCGCGCGTGCAGAAGTTCCAGACACTGTCGACCGCGACCACGCCGCTTTCACCGCCGTATGAGCGTGTGCCGCAGTTGAATTTGTCGTACACGCGTTACGACCTCGGCGGATTCGACATCAATTTCCAGACCGACTACACGCGGTTCTCGATCCCGACACCCGATACTGTGCAGGGCGAGCGCTTGTTCATGCAGCCGACGATCAGTTATCCGATCGTCCGCCCAGGTTGGTATGTCACGCCCAAGTTCATCTTGAACGCTACGTCGTATCGCCTGGATCGTCCGGCAGGCGACACGCAGGATACGCAGATCAACCGTACGCTGCCGACGTTCTCACTCGATTCCGGCATGACCTTCGAGCGGGATGCGACGCTGGTCTCCAAGCTGTTCGGCGTGAGCTATATCCAGACCTTGGAGCCGCGCCTGTTCTACGTGTACACGCCGTACCGCGATCAGTCGCAGATCCCGCTGTTTGATACCGGCCAGTCGGACTTCAACCTCGGCCAGATCTTCACCGAGAACCCGTACACCGGTTATGACCGGATTGCGGACAACAACAAGCTGACGGCGGGTGTGACTACGCGCTTTGTCGAGGCAGAGTCGGGTATCGAACGGCTGCGTGCCACGATCGCGCAGCGTATCGACTTCGAGGGCCAACGTGTGACGTTGGCAGGCGCTGCCCCCACCGCAGTGCGCCGCTACTCGGACTTGCTGGGCGCGACCACGATCCAGATGTTCCGCGGCATCTTTTTCGATACGAACCTTCAGTACAATCAGGACATCGACCGCATCATGCGTTCGACCGTGGCGTTCAGTTGGAAGCCGGAAGCCAACAAGGTGATCAACCTCGGCTACCGCTACTACCGCGCCGATGTCAACACCGGCCAGTTGCCGCTGGAACAGGCGGATATCTCGGCGCAGTGGCCGATCACGCGACGCCTGTATGGTCTGGGCCGCATCGGTTACGACATGGATGCGCGCAAGCCATCGGATATGCTGCTTGGTCTCGAATACGTGGCCGATTGCTGGGTTGGCCGCTTGGCCGTGCAGCGTTACAGCAACGCGGTCTCGGGCTATACGACACACATCTTTGCCCAGATCGAGTTCAAGGGCCTGTCGAAGGTGGGGAACAATCCGATCGACGTGATTCGTCTGAACGTGCCCGGCTATCAGCCGGTGACCGCGCAGCCGATTACGCCGTCCGTGCTGGATCAATATGAATAACGACATGATGGCTTTCCAATCGAACGCTGACCGCCTTGCCACGGGTGTGGCACCTGCCCGCCGCCTGGGCGCAATGACAAAGGCGCTGGTTGCGCTGGCCGTGGGTGCCGTGCTGGTGCCTGCTGTTTATGCGCAGCAGCCGCAGCAAAAGGGCGCACCGTTGAAGGGCATCTTCTCCAAGCCTGATTCGTCGCCCAGCCAGCCGCTGCTGCAGGGCACGCTGCCCGGGCCGACCGTTGCCGGCACGCCGCGCAGCCAGCTTGTCGACGAGGTGGTGGCTGTGGTCAACACCGACGTCATCACCCGTCGCGAACTGCTCAATCGTGCTGATCTGGTTGAGCGCACATTCCGCGCGCAGAATCGTCAATTGCCTCCGCGTGCCGATCTGCTGGGCGAGGTGCTTGAGCAGCTGATTTTGGAGCGCGTGCAGGCGCAAACCGCCAAGGAAAGCGGTATCCGCGTGTCCGATGCCGATGTGGACCGTGCCGTGGAAAGCGTGGCCCAGCGCAACAACCTGTCGGTACCGCAGCTCAAGAGCAAGCTGACGGAGTCGGGCATGGCGTACGACAAGTACCGCGATGACCTCCGCCAGGAGATTCTGCTGGCCCGCCTGCGCGAGCGCGAGGTGGATTCCAAGGTGCAGGTCTACGACGGTGAGATCGACAACTATCTGGCGCAGCAAGGTGGCGGTGCCACCGCCGCTGGCGAGCAGGAATACAACGTCTCGCAGATTCTCGTGCCGGTGGCCGAAGATGCCACGGCTGACCAGAAGGCCGCTGCGCGCAGCAAGGCCGAAAGCCTGCTCAAGCAAGCGCAGGGCGGTGCCGATTTCGCCAAGCTGGCGCGTGAAAATTCAGGTGCGCAAGATGCAGCCCAGGGCGGCGAATTGGGCCTGCGCCCGATCGGTCGCTTGCCGGCGGTGTTCGCCAACGCCGTGGTCGACCTGAAAGCCGGCCAGGTGGCGAGCCAGGTGATCGAAAGCCCGGCGGGTTACCACGTGATCAAGCTGGTGGAGAAGCGTGCCCCGACCACCGCCATTGCCACCAAGGTGCAGCAGACGCAGGTCCGCCACATCCTGATCAAGACCGGTGCGACCATGTCGGCCGACGACGCACGTCGCCAACTGGCTGGCTTGCGTGACCGTATCGTCCACGGCTATGACTTTGCCGATGCGGCACGCCGGTTCTCGCAGGATGGTTCGGCCAGCGCAGGTGGTGAGCTGGGCTGGGTGTCGCCGGGTCAACTGGTGCCGGAGTTCGAACAGGCGATGAACCTGCTCAAGCCGGGTGAGGTCTCGCAGCCGGTGCAGAGCCAGTTTGGCGTGCACCTGATCCAGGTGGAAGGCCGCCGCGAAGCCGAAGTGCCGGTGGACCGTCAGCGTGACTATGCGCGCTCGGTGATCCGCGAGCAGAAGGTCCAAGCGGCGTATGAGGATTGGCTGCGCGAGTTGCGCGATGGCGCACACGTGGAATACCGCGTGAATCGCCAACAGCAATAAGCCTGTTACGCTGCGGGGTAACCGCATCGCTCACGGCCGCCTGCGGGCGGCCGTGGCATTTCTAGACTGACTTCGACACTGCTTCTAACAAGCGTCGCATGCTGAACATTGCAATCACGACTGGCGAGCCCGCCGGCATCGGTCCCGACATTACCGTGGCAGCGCTGCTGCATCTGGCGCGGCAGACATCGTCGCGCTATGCCGATGTGCAGTGGCACGTGATCGGTGATGCCGCGTTGCTGCAAGCCC
>NZ_JAELUI010000266.1 GCF_016429285.1 Ralstonia sp. ASV6 | reverse complement strand
GGGTAGCCCGCTGCATCTGTCGGCGTATGCGCTCACGTTGATCGGCAAGATCATGTGCTACGCACTGGCGGCACTGGCGCTCGATCTGGTGTGGGGCTACTGCGGCATCCTGAGCCTCGGCCATGGCGTGTTCTTCGCGCTGGGCGGTTATGCGATGGGCATGTACCTGATGCGCTCGATCGGCCGCGAAGGCGTGTACAAAAGCGACCTGCCGGACTTTATGGTCTTCCTCGACTGGAAGGAGCTGCCCTGGTTCTGGCACGGCACCGAACATTTCGCCTGGGCCATGCTGCTGGTGATTCTGGTGCCCGGCGTGCTGGCTTGGCTGTTCGGCTTCTTCGCCTTCCGCTCGCGCGTGAAAGGCGTGTACCTGTCGATCATCACGCAAGCGATGACGTATGCGGCCATGCTGCTGTTCTTCCGCAATGAAACGGGCTTTGGCGGCAACAACGGCTTTACCGATTTCAAGCGCATTCTTGGCTTCCCGATTGCCGCGTTGTCGACCCGCACGGTGCTCTTTGTCGCGACGTTTGTGGCGCTGGTGCTGGCATTCATCGCCTGCCGCGCGATCGTCACGTCCAAGTTTGGGCGCGTGGTCACGGCCATTCGTGATGCCGAAGCGCGCGTGATGTTCTCCGGCTACAACCCGCTCGGCTACAAGCTGTTCGTGTGGACGTTCTCTGCGGTGCTGTGTGGCATTGCGGGCGCGCTGTATGTGCCGCAGGTCGGCATCATCAACCCGGGCGAGATGTCGCCGGGCAACTCGATCGAGATGGCCGTGTGGGTGGCCGTGGGCGGGCGCGGTACGTTGATCGGTCCGATCATCGGCGCGTTCCTCGTCAACGGGGCCAAGACGTTGCTGACGGCGTGGGTGCCGGAGTACTGGTTGTTCGTGCTCGGGGCGATCTTCGTGCTGGTGACGCTGTATCTGCCGAATGGTGTGCTGGGGCTTTGGGCCAGGCTGCGCGTACAGAAGCGCGTGCCCACGCAAGCCAAGGCCCCTGAAGCTACGGCAACCACCGCCGCACCGCCCGCCGGAGACCACGCATGAGCACCTTTACCGCACTCCCCGACCGCGCGGAGACCGGTACCGCCACCGGTATGGGCCACCTGGTCGAGCCGGACACGATTGATGTTTCGCACGGCGCCATCCTGTATCTGGAGGACGTGACGGTGCGCTTTGGCGGCTTTCGCGCGCTGAACGCGCTCACGCTGTCGATCGACCACGGCGAGCTGCGCTGCATCATCGGCCCCAACGGCGCGGGCAAGACCACGATGATGGACGTGATCACCGGCAAGACCGGCCCGCGCAATGCGGATGTCACGGGCCGGGTGTTCCTTGGCCAGACCATCGACCTGCTGCGACTGACCGAACCTCGCATCGCGCAGATCGGCATCGGCCGGAAGTTCCAGAAGCCCACCGTGTTCGAGCAACACACCGTGTGGGAGAACCTCGAACTGGCGATGAAGGCTGACAAGCGCTGGTGGGTGTCGCTGCGCGCTCGATTGCTCGATGACGGCCGCCAGCGCATCGAAGAAACGCTTGGCCGCATCCATCTGGAAGCCGAGGCGTATCGGCCTGCCGGCCTGCTCTCGCACGGGCAAAAGCAGCGGCTGGAGATCGGCATGCTGCTGATGCAGCAACCGCAACTGCTGCTGCTCGATGAGCCCGTCGCCGGCATGACGGATGAGGAAACGATGCAACTGGCCGCGCTGCTCAACGGCCTGCGTGGCTCGTGCTCGATCATGGTGGTCGAGCACGACATGGAGTTCGTTGCCGCGCTGGCGGGGGAGAAGGGGCGCGTGACCGTGCTGGCCGAGGGCAGCGTCCTGGCCGAAGGCACGCTCGATGCCGTCAAGCGTGACGAGCGTGTCATTGAATCGTATTTGGGGCGTTGATATGTTGCAGGTCCAGCAACTGAACCAGTTCTACGGCGGCAGCCACATCCTGCGCAATGTCAGCTTCGAGGTGCCGGCAGGCAAGCTGACCACATTGCTTGGCCGCAACGGCGTGGGTAAGACAACGCTGCTCAAGTGCCTGATGGGCGTGGTGCCCACTGCCAGCGGCGCGATCGATTGGGAAGGGCATGCAATCCAGAAGCTGCCCGCGTATGAGCGGGTCTCCCAGGGCCTCGCCTATGTGCCGCAAGGCCGCGAGATCTTTCCGCGCCTGACGGTGGAAGAGAACCTGCTGATCGGGGCCGCCGCCAAGCGCGCGCCATCCAAGGTGCCCGATTCGATCTACGCGCTGTTTCCGGTGCTCAAGGAGATGAAGGGGCGGCGCGGTGGCGATCTGTCTGGCGGCCAGCAACAGCAACTGGCCATTGGCCGCGCGCTGATGAGCGAGCCGCGCCTGCTGATCCTGGACGAGCCGACCGAGGGCATTCAGCCATCGATCATCCAGGAGATCGGCCGCACGCTGCGCCGTCTGGTGGACGAATTCGGCATGTCGGTGCTGCTGGTCGAGCAGTACTACGATTTCGCCCGCAGCATTGCGGATCGCTATGTCGTCATGAGCCGTGGCGAGGTCATCGCCCAGGGCGACGGCGCCAACATGGAAGCCGATGGCGTACGCGACTTGGTCGCTGTTTGACGCACAGGTGTCTTGCAGAAAAAGTCGAGTGCGAAACCTGCGGCATCTGGCTATGATGAGAAAAATCCTAGCTGCAGTGCAGCACCACTGATGCGCCATCCCGATTTTCCTGTTCCGCCGCAGACCGATTCTTTCGCGTCCTGGGAAGCCTCCCTGCGGCTGGCGTTTGCGCGCCGAGGGGAAGAACGGACCGTGCTGGCCGAGTGCCGCCATCGTGGGCCGCTGCGTGTGCAGAAGGCGTTGTACCCGGAAGGTGAGAGCATCTGCCACGTTGTCATGCTGCACCCGCCAGCAGGTGTTGCCGGCGGCGACGTACTCGATATCGACATTGAGCTCGGTGCCGATGCCCACGCACTGCTGACCACGCCCGGCGCGACCAAGTGGTACAAGTCGCTTGGCCGCACGGCCACGCAGCGGGTAGCGATCCACCTGGACGCTGGCGCGCGGCTTGACTGGCTGCCGCAGGAGAACATCGTCTTCAACCAGGCGTGCCCGATCATTGATCTGACGCTGGATCTGGCCCCCGGCGCCACCGCCATCGGCTGGGATACCACCATGCTCGGCCGACACGCCGCCGGCGAGTCATGGGCCGAAGGCCGCATCGCCATGCACACGGCATTGCGCTGCAACGGCCAGCCATTGTGGATCGAGTCCGCAGCGTTTGATGCGCAGTCGCCCGTGCTGAGTGCGACGACAGGCATGTCCGGTTTTCACGTCGTCGGCACGCTGTGGGCGGTGGGCGAGGGCGCGACTGAAGCCCTGGCCGAGGCGATGGCCGAGCACCTGCCGTACAACGACACCCTCCGTGCTGGCGTGACCTGCATCACCCAGGACGCGCCCGGCCTGCCAAACGTTTTGCTGCTGCGCGTGCTCGCACGCCGGCCCGAAGATGTGCGCGCCTTGCTGTCACAGACCTGGCTGGCGCTGCGTGAACCGATGCATGGTGTGCCAGGCC
>NZ_JAELUI010000265.1 GCF_016429285.1 Ralstonia sp. ASV6 | reverse complement strand
GCACATACGCCGCCAGCAGAATCTTGAGCCAGGTGGGCATCGATATCCTCGCCTATCCGTGGTGTGCGCCGGCTTGCGTGGCCAGTGCTTCCGCTTCCTGCGCGGACATGTCGGGCCAAGGCACGTCTTCCGTAGCGAAACCCACGTCTGGGCTGGGCGACAACGTGCCCGCCCCCCGCTTGGCGCGCGCCTGTCGTGTGGCATAGGCAACAGACGCCGCACGCGGCGGATGCTCGGCCAGCAACGCCGGTTGGCGCGCGGCAATCAGCCACTCCACCATGGGCGTCGGCGCGCGCAGGCGCGGGAACAGCTGCGGATGGTGCGCCACCAGTTGCGTCTGCGTGGCGGCATCGGTCACATCCTCAATCCGCTGCCAGCCGACAGGCGTGCGCACCAGGCCAATCGCAATGCAATCCGCCGGGGTGTCGCCGCTCGGGGCCAACGCGTTGAGGCAGGCCAGCACATCACCGACATAGCGGTCGATCGGCGGGCGATTCTGCTTGCCCTTGACCTGCTCGACCGTCAGCGCACCATCGGCCCCGACGATCAGGCTGATGGTGATGTGCGGCTGCCCACCGGCATCACGAAAGCTCAGCAGGCGCAGGCGCTGTTGTTCGATCGCTTCGGCATAGCGCTCGCCGTAGCCGCCGCAGAGTGTGCGGCGATCCGCGAACTGGCCGAGGCAATGACGCATGACATAGCTCTCGAAGGCCATCTCGGCGCGCAGCAACGTGCTGTCGTGCCGGAACTCGACAAAGCTGCCGTTGGGCGTTGTCAGCAGTGCGAGCAGTGCCTCGGGCTGGCTCTCGCGCCAGCCGCGTTCGATGCGCGCGGCCATCTCGGCATGCTCTCGCTCCCATTGCGCCAGGGCCTGCGGGCAATTGACGCGATCGAGCTTGCCTTCCAGTGCGGTGCCCCGGCGCGAAGTCAGGAACTCCAGCAGCTTCTGCTCCAGTGCCAACAGCTGGGGCTCGACGGGGTCGATCCACACCACCGGTGCAAGCGCGGCGGCGTCAGAACCCGGTGCAGCCTTGGCAGTCGCAAAGCGTGCCGCCACCCATTCAGGCAATGTGGCGGCACCCAGCGCCTTGCGCGCTTCGTCCAGCGAGGCGATCGGGCGCGCCGGCTCGAAGTTGGCCACCAGGTGGCGATAGAAATGATTCAGCAGCCAGGCACGTACCGGCGCCGCGTCGCCACGGGCTTCACTGCGCGCGGCAATGCCGGCTTTGAGCCGGTCAGCGTTGAGCGCGTTGCGCGGGGCGTAGCCGGTCGACCGGGCAGTGCGACTCATTTCCAGATTTGCCACCACGACTTGCCGGTCGAGGCACCGTTGCCACCACGCTTGTACGAGGCCTGGAGTGTCTTCATGGCCTCGTAGTCCTGACGGGAGGAGGCATCGTCGCGCGGATTGCAGTCCATTGAACGCTGGCACAGGGCTGCAGCTTCATCAAAGCGCTCCAGCGCACCCTGGACTTGGGCGGCCTTGGCCAATGCCCAGTAGTCGTCGCAGACACGCACCTGCGGTTCCAGGCGGTTCCAGTAGGTCGCTGCCTCTTGCTCCAGGGCCTGCCCCATGTAAAGCAGCACACGCAGGCGCGCGCCCAGCGCACCGGATGTCAGGGCATCTTCCTTCTCGCCGTTCTCCTGCTGCCAGTGCGCCAGACGCTCCAGCCAGATCGAGATTTCGTGCGGTCGTTCCAGCGTCAGCAGGGCACACGCCACATCGCCTACGTAGTCGTTCGGTTCGTGCCGGCTGTAGCCGTAGTCGGCCGAGAAATTCCAGAGTGCCTCGGCGGCATCCAGCACGCCGGCATGATCTTCCTGCTCGATGCGGGAGCGCAGGATGCCGTCGTAGTGCTCGGCAAACGGGCTGGCGGCGATGCCGCGCCGGTGCAGCTCGACGGCGTCGTCGTACCGGCTTTCGTAGTAGCGATACTGGATCGCGAGGTTGTTGCAGAGCATCGAGTACAGGTGCGCGCACGCATCGTACGGATGCCCGGTGCCGGTTGCGAAGTAGCGCTCCATGCGGGCCTGCGCCTGCTCGTAGACAGAGCACAGCAGCTTGCGGTACAGCTTCTGCGCCTCGTCCTGGTGCTTGGCCGGCAGGTCGTCGAGCTGCTCCTCGTATTCGTTGTCGACAGTCACGGCAAAGGCGTAACCCCACAGGCCGCTGGGCACCGCCGGCGCCGGCAGCCGGAGCGTTTCCAGCAGCCCCAGCGAGCGCGCACGCGCATGGAAGAGCGAGTACGCCGTGCGGTTGTCCTCCATCTCGGTCTCATGCGTGGCAGCCAGCAGTTGGGCCGCTTCGGTAGTCGGGTCGATGCGCCCAGCCATGCCGTTGCGCACCGCCATCAGGCGCGTGGTCCACGGGTGCTTGGGGGCGCGGGCCTCGGCCAGCGCTTGGGCCGCAACAACGACCTCTGGCAGGGCATCTTCAGCGTCCTTACCCGCCAGCGCGGCAAACAGCGCGCGGTGCACGTCAGAGCGCTCGTGCAGCGCCGGGCCACGGCCTTGCGCCAATTGCACGAAGCGCTCGAAGGTCTCGTCCAGATGGCAGGCACGCAAGGCACACAGCGCCCACCAGACCGAGGTGTCTGCGGGATCGGCCAGGCGCTCGCTCACGATGGGCGGCAAGCCTTCCCACATGCCGGTTTCCACCTGGTAGATGTGGAAGAAGGCGCGCTGTCCGGCCTCGTCAAAGCGGCCGGCCTCGATCAGCCATTCAAGTTCATATTCGATAAAGTCGTCGCTGCCATCCGACGACAGGCTGTAGCGCGCAGCGGCACAGGCCTGCAGCGCGCCGGCCAGATCGCCTTGCTTGCGCTGGGCACGGGCACCCAGGCGGGCCAGGCGAACCTCCGCCTCGCGGCGGCGCGGCAGTGACCAGTCGGCCGTGAGCGCGTTCACCGGCTGCACAAATGCGGCCAGATGGTCCGGCACGATCTCGATCAGCGCATCGCCCAGGCGCAGCCAATCGTTTTCGTCGACATCCTGATCCGGGGCGGCAGTCTGCAACGCGGCAATACTGGCCTCGGCCGCGGCGCGTGCCTCGGCAGGCTGCTCGTGGCGGGAATATGCCCATGCACGGCGCCGGTGATGGTCGGCGGTATCCCACGCACGGAACGCCGCACGGCCGGGAATGGCCTGATCGATGGCCTCGCGCAGGTCGATGGTCGCCAACGCAACCGCAGGCGCAGCGTATTCGAGCTGATCGAACACGCGCAACTGGCGATACGCATCGGCGTCAAGATCGGGCCGCTCGCGAACGATGGTGTGCATCTCGGCCAGCACCTGCAGTGCAGCGGCCTCATCGCGCAGATAGCTGGCCATCTGCAGACGGTACAACGCGAGCTGCATCTGCACACCGGTCTGGGCATCTGCGGGCGCGGCGGCCAGCACGGCAGCACCATCGCCATCAACCACGGCGCGCGCGGCAGGCGTATCACCCGCACGCATCCACAGCGTGTGCAGGCGGTCGACCGCATCGAGCGTATCGGCACGCAAGGGCTTGGCGCGCAAGCGCGCCAGCAGGTCAGCCGCTTCGCTCGAATTGCTTTCTTCCAGGTC
>NZ_JAELUI010000264.1 GCF_016429285.1 Ralstonia sp. ASV6 | reverse complement strand
GATCAGGCCGTCGCGTTCCATCGCGCGCAGCGTCTGCGTCAGCATCTTCTGCGAGACCCCTTCCAGGCGCCGCCGGATATCGCCAAAGCGCATTGGCGCGTCCTGCAGCGCCACCATGGTCAGCACCGTCCACTTCTGTCCGACACGCGCCAACACGCCACGCGATGGGCACACTTTCAGGAACGCATCCGGCGGTAGTTGAATTTTTCTCGACATGGTTACTTTTAGGTACCTAATTGACGATGGAAACCATTATCGGAAAGATGAGACCTCCCAATCAACCTTAGGGTGCAAACCATGAAGATTGCGTTTCTTGGCGGTGGAAACTTCGGCGGCAACCTGGCCAGCCTGCTCGCGGCAGCCGGTCACGACGTGGTGGTGGGATTGCGCGATGTCACTCGTGCACGCCCCAGCGCCAACTATCGCGTGACATCGCTGGAAGAGGCAGCCGCCTATGGTGATGTTGTCGTGATCGCCATCCTGTACCAGGCGTGCGCCGACACCCTGCCGCCGCTGGCATCGCGTTTGAATGGCAAGATCGTCGTGGATGCGACCAATGCGCTGCAGGACGACTGGTCGCCGCTGCCCCTGGGGGCGTTCGCCTCCGCCGCCGAAACCCTGCGCCACCTGCTTCCCGCCGCGAGGCTCGTCAAGGCATTCAATACGGTCTTTGCGGACATCATGACGCCAGACCGGCTTGACCGCAGCGGACAGTCCGTCACGGCGTTCATTGCCGGCGACGATGCGCAAGCCAACACCGTCGTTGCAGACATTGCCGCAAGCGCTGGGTTCGCCCCGGTGGTAACGGGCCCCTTGCGCAACGCCCGCTATCTCGAGGCCATGGCGCATCTCAATATCCAGATCGCCGTGCGTCAGGGCGGTGGGACGGATGCCGGGTTCGTCTATCACCGGGCGGACGGGGCGCGCCCTCCGCGCGCTTCGCAGCAGCACGTCTGACTGGCCTGAAAAAGCAAAAGGCCCCGATCACTCCGGGGCCCTTTGCATCCAGGCCCGTTCGAAGGCCTGGCACCTCACGCCGTCAAACGACGGCATCGCAGTGCGTTATACCGACGGCTGAGCCGGTGCAGCAGAACCCACCGACTCGTCTTCATTCACCGCTTCATCCGCCGGCTCGTACTTCGCCACCACGGCAGTGGCCAGGCTGTTGCCGATCACGTTGGTGGCCGTGCGGCCCATATCAAAGAATTGATCGATACCGATAATGAGCAGCAGACCCGCTTCGGGAAGGTGGAACATCGGCAGCGTAGCCGCCACCACCACCAGCGACGCGCGCGCCACGCCGGCCATGCCCTTGCTCGTGAGCATCAACACCAGCAGCAGCGTCAGTTGTTGCGTGAAGCCCATTTCAATGTTGTAGGCCTGGGCGATGAACAGCACCGCAAACGCCTGATACATCATCGAGCCATCGAGGTTGAACGAGTAACCCAGCGGCAGCACGAAGCTGGCAACACGCTTGGGCACGCCAAACTTCTCCAGCGCTTCCATCGTCTTCGGATACGCCGATTCGCTGCTCGCGGTTGCAAACGCGAGCATGGTCGGTTCGCGAATCAGCCCCAGCAGGCGGCCCAGCGAGCGACCCAGCAGCAGGTAGCCAACGAAGAACAGGATGGCCCACAGCAGCGCCAGGCCCAGGTAGAACTCGCCGATCAGCTTGCCGTAGGTCCACAGCACGCCCACGCCCTCCACCGTGATCGCAGCGGCCATGGCAGCAAACACGCCCAGCGGTGCAAAGCGCATCACGTAGTCGGTAATGCGGAACATCAGCTTGGTCAGCTCTTCCAGGCCACGGCCGATCACGGACTCCATCGGGTTCTTCATGGTCGACAGCGCGGCGCCGAAGAACAGCGAGAACACCAGGATCTGCAGGATCTCGTTGTTGGCCATCGCCTCAACGATGCTGCGCGGGAACACGTGCGTGATGAAGGCCTTGAGCGTGAAGTCGCCCGTCTTCAGGCCCGACGTAGCCGATACGTCAGGCAGCGCCAGGTTCATGTGCACGCCCGGCTGGAAGAAGTTGACCAGCAGCATGCCCAGCGCAAGCGACGTGGCCGACGCGCACACGAACCAGATCATCGCGCGCAAGCCGACGCGGCCGACCGAGCGACCACCGCTCATGCTCGCCAGCCCCGTCACCAGGGTCGAGAACACCAGCGGCGCGATGATCATCTTGATCATGCGCAGGAAGATGTCGGTGATGATGCTGAAGTACGAAGCGATGTCCTTGGCCGCCGCGGCGTCCTTGGCGTATTCGTGGCAGCCCCAGCCGACGGCAATGCCCAGCACCATGGCAATGCCGATGTGGGAGGTCAGACGTTTGGTGTTCAAGACTTTCTCCAGGAATTCCCCGGGGCCGGAGGGCGGTCACGGGCCAGCGGATCTTGTGTGGACCAAGGGCGGCCCAAGTTCGTCACGCTTTGTAAAAAGCGAGGATATTAGACAAGCAGATGGCGATTGTTATGTCGATGTTGCATAGCAACATGCAAAATTTGCATACATTGCGCCATCTCGGCTGATGACCGACAGCGATACCGCACAGGCATTGGAATTGCCCTACGTCGACGGGATTATTGACCGGCATGCAATGCCGTCGGCGCATACCAACAAGCGCCCTTTAACGCACACACAATGCGGCGCCCGCGCCACTGCTACCATCGTGGATCGACAAACCCACAGGACCTCACGATGAAGATGGCCCCCTTCGCTTTCGGCACGACCGACTGGTCTGCCGTGGAGCCCACCGAACATACCGGCGAGACCGGCATGGCCCTCTGGCGCACGCGCTACTTTGGTGACGAGCCCAACCGCATCCGCGTGCGCATGGTCGAGTACACACCCGGTTACTTGGCCGACCACTGGTGCAAAAAAGGTCACATCCTGTTCTGCCTGGACGGCGAACTGGAAACCACGCTGGAAGACGGCCGCAAGTTCACGCTCACGCCCGGTATGAGCTACCAGGTGGGGGATGATGCCGAGGCACATCAGTCCTATACGAAGGCGGGCGCGAAGCTGTTCGTCGTCGATTGATGAGAACGCATCGTCACGCATTCCGAAATCCCTGCCCCGTGTCGGGGAAACGCGTGTTCACGCCGTTGTTATAGGCAACCGACTAACGCGATTCCGACACCTACGTCCCATTGATGCGGATTAGGTGACACGCCTTCCAGCGCGAGCGCAATGAGCGCCCCGATTGCGGCGATAAAGACTGCGCGAAAGGCGGGCGGTTGCGCAAGCGTGACCGAATTGATCTGAGACCGCAGCCGCGTCGGCTTGGCTCGATGATGCATGCGCATCGGTCTGCATCCAGAGCAAGAAGGCCCGCGTGAGGCACAGCGACAAGAAAAGTGAACGCCAATCTCGACGAAGCAGAAAAATCAGATTTCGCCGATAGCAATTCAACGGTAACTCGCCGATCGTGCGCAAATTGTCGTTCTGCGATTTGCGTAACTGATGCCCGCACCCCAGCCGCCCACACCAGCCCCGCCGCACGTCAAGCTCCAGCAACCAACCTTCAAGTTCCCCTTCCGCAAAAAAGCCACTACCGGTGGCGCCCCCGAAGAAATCACCGACGAACACGAGTTCCTCACGCTACTCAGGAATGAGCCGTCGGGCGGC
>NZ_JAELUI010000263.1 GCF_016429285.1 Ralstonia sp. ASV6 | reverse complement strand
GCGCCAGCCCCACCGGCAAGAAGCCCGTGGCGGTGATGAGCGTGCCGGTCAGCATCGGCATGGCGGTGGAGGTGTACGCAAAGGTGGCGGCCTCCATCTTGGAGAAGCCCTCTTCCAGCTTGCGCACCATCATCTCGACCGCGATGATCGCGTCGTCCACCAGCAGGCCCAGCGCGATGATCAGCGCACCGAGCGATATCTTGTGCAGGCCGATGTCGAAGATGTTCATGAACAGGAACGTCACCGCCAGCACGAGCGGGATCGTCAGGCCCACCACCAGACCCGGCCACACATCAATGCGCAGCTTGGGCTTGGTGTGCAGGCCCAGAGAAAGGAAGCTCACGCCCAGCACAATCACAACCGCTTCGATCAGCACGTGTACGAACTCACCCACCGAGCTCTGCACCGATTTCGGCTGGTTCTGCACCTGCTCCATCTCGATACCGACCGGCAGCTTCGCGCGGATCTTATCGACCGTGGCGCGCAGGTCCTTGCCGAGCTGGATGATGTCGCCGCCCTTGGTCATCGAGATGCCCAGGCCGATAACCTCCTTGCCGTTGAAGCGCATCTTGGCGTGCGGCGGGTCAACGTAGCCATGCGTTACCGTAGCGATGTCGCCCAGGCGGATATTGGTCGTGCCGCCAGGGCCGCGCAGCGTCAGGTTCTCTAGATCACGAATGTCGGAGAACTGGCCCGACAGGCGGATTTGTACATTGTCGGTCGGCGTGACCAGCACGCCGCTCGGGCCGATGTTGTTCTGCTGGCCAATCTGCGTGGCGATGCTGTTGATGTCCAACCCCATCTGCGCCAGCTTGGCCTGCTGGAACTCGATGTAGATCTTCTCGTCCTGATCGCCCAGCAGCTCAACCTTGGCGACGTTGGGCACGCGCAGCAGTTGCTGGCGGATCGAATCGGCGTAGTCGTTGAGTTGACGGTAGGTAAAGCCGTCGGCGGACAGCGCGTAGATCGAGCCGTACACATCACCGAAATCGTCGTTGAAGTACGGCCCGCGCACACCCTGCGGCAAGGTGGGTGCGATGTCGCCCACCTTCTTGCGCACCGTGTACCAGAGCTGCTGCGTTTCCTTGGCAGGCGACGTGTCGGCCAACTGGAACGTGACCAGCGTTTCACCAGGCTTGGAGTAGCTGCGAATCTTCCAGGCGTACGGCACTTCCTGCAGCGCCTTCTCGATCTTGTCGGTCACTTGGCGCGACATCTGCTCGGCCGTGGCACCGGGCCAGAAGGCCTGCACCACCATCGCGCGGAAGGTGAAGGGCGGATCTTCGTCCTGCCCCAGCTTGGAATACGCAAAGATGCCGCCGAGCAGCAGCGCCACCAGCAAAAAACGCGTGAGCGGTTGATGCTCAAGCGCCCAGCGTGACAGGTTGAAACGGGAATGTTCCATGCGCGCGAAGGTAGGCGTGTTTGGGCAGGAAGCGCGACTTAGCGGCGCGGCGTGATAGCGGACTGGGCCGACGGCTGATCCGCGGGCGCCATCGGCATCACTTTCTGGCCGGCCTTGAGCAGGTGCACGCCGGCGGTCACGATGGTCTGGCCGGGTGCAAGGCCGCTGGTCACCAGCAACACGTTGTCGCGTGGCTCGCCCACCGTCACCGGCACTGGCTTGACCGTTTGCGACGCGGCGTCATACAGCCACACCACGTTCTTGCCCTGCTCCTGCAGCAATGCGCTGATCGGTACGCGCACGCCCATGCCACCGCTGTCTGCACCACCGCTTGGCCGCACGAACCTGGCCACCGCCGTCATGCCCAGCTTCAGGTCGGGCGGCGGGTTCGGGATCGAAATCTTCACGGTGTACGTCCGCGTGAGCGGGTCGGCCGCTGGCGCAATCTCGCGCACCTTGCCCGGAATGCTGCGCGACTGATCAGCCCACAGCTTGACGCTCACGTCGGGCGATTTGCGCAGCGTGTCCACCTGGTCCTCGGGAATGCCGACCACAACCTCCTTCTCGGCCGTCTGCGCCACACGCACGACCGGCTGGCCAGCAGACACCACCTGCCCGACCTCGGCGTCGACGCCCGTCACTACGCCATCCGCATCGGCTTCGAGCGTGGCGTAGGCGGCTTGATTGGACTGGTTGCGGTAGCCAGCGGCGGCCTGGTCGTAGCGAGCCTGCGCGCCGTCGAAATTGGCTTGATGGCGTTGCTGCTCAGCAGCGCTGATGAAGCCCTTGGCAAAGAGCTCAGAGAAACGTTTGAGATCGGCCGCAGCCAGATCGCGGTCGGTCTTGGCCGCCGATAACTGGGCCTGGGCGGATTGCTGCGCCAACGCCAGATCGGCTGGGTCCAGGCGGGCCAGTACCTGCCCTTTCT
Organism: Ralstonia sp. ASV6; assembly: GCF_016429285.1. Taxonomy (GTDB): domain Bacteria; phylum Pseudomonadota; class Gammaproteobacteria; order Burkholderiales; family Burkholderiaceae; genus Ralstonia; species Ralstonia flaminis. The sequence goes on along the minus strand of NZ_JAELUI010000263.1, from coordinate 1,407 downwards.
TGACCGTGGCCCCCACGTCGACCAGCCGCGCAACGATCTTGCCCGGCACGCGAAAGCCCAAGCGCGACTCAATGCGCGGGCGCACATCACCGGAGAATTCTGCGGTGCCGGCGCCTTGCTCGCTGGTGACCGTCATGGTGCGCACGGGGCGTACTTCGGGCGTTTTAGGCTGCTCTTTGCCGCAACCGGCCAACAGCGCCGCGCCCGTCAGCAATGCGGCAGATACTGCCAGCGACGAGAAGCGCCCGCGCGACCGAAAATGCCGGTCAGTGGCCCCGGTAAAACCGGTGGAGTCGGAATGCGGGTACGAAGGACACATCGCAGGCACGGCGGGCATGACACGCTCTCAGTAAATAACTGACCGGTCAGTAATATACCCACGGCAATGCGCAGGGTCAACGACACGGCGTTGTCTGATTGACTTTTATTGCTGGTCGCCTAGCAGCGGCCCCTTACATGCTGCACCGCAGCGCCATGTAAAATGGCCGCCCTGCCTATTTCCCAAAGCGCGTCCACTGCGACGGCCCCTTCCGTGACCCCCGACGACTACTGCGCCGACAAGGCCGCCCCGCCCGGCAGCGACGTGTACTACAGCGTATTGTTTCTGACGCCCGAGCGCCGTCGCGCAACCATCGCGCTGGAAGCCGTGCGACGTGAACTCGAAGATGCCGTGCGTGATGCGACGGACCCGGCAGTCGTGCAGTCGAAGTTGCAATGGTGGCGCCTGGAGTTGGCCCGTTTGTTCGAAGGGCGCCCGGATCACCCCGCCACCAAGGCGCTGCAACCGCATCTGTCAGCCCATGACATTGGCGCGGTGCACCTGGGCGAACTGCTGGCCGGCGTGGAAGCTGACGCGATGCAGAACCGCTATCTGGATTGGCCCAACCTGCGTCGCCACGGCGATCAGGTAGCCGGTGTCGCGGGCCGTCTGGCAGCGCGCATCGCTGGCCACACGCATGCGCGCACGCTGGAATTCGCCCGGCTGCTGTCGCTGGCCGAGCAGTTGGTCCACTTCATCCGCAACCTGGGGGAAGACGTGCGCCACAACCGCGTCTACGTTCCCGTGGACGAACTGCAGCGCTTTAACGTGCCGGCGGCGGATCTGTTCAACCGCCGCTATGCAGATGGCTTCAAGCCATTGATGGCGTTCCAGGCCGAGCGCGCCCGTACAACGTACAAGGAAGCCCTGGCCGCATTGCCCGCCGAAGACCGCCGTGCCCAGCGCTCGGCGCTGATCCGCGGCGTGCTGGCCATGCGCCTGCTCGATGAGGTGGAGGCCGACGGCTTCCAGGTGCTCACGCAGCGCACCGACCTGACGCCGCTGCGCAAGCTGTGGCTGGCCTGGCGAACTCAAATCACGCAGATCCGCAGTTGATCAGACCTTGATCAGATCCAGCGGTGCAAACC
>NZ_JAELUI010000262.1 GCF_016429285.1 Ralstonia sp. ASV6 | reverse complement strand
CAGGCGCAGGACTACGCAGCATTGCGCGAGGCGTCGCTCGAACGCCTGGCCGACACGTGCGAGGCGCACCTCGACCTCGTTGCGCTGTTCGGCGCGCCGCCACGTGCGGGCTGAGCCATAATCCCCAAGGTTGACGAAAAATCAGGGCAGATCCGCCGAGTGATCTACTAGTCACATGGTTCGATGTGCGCGCGATGTGTACAAGGAGGCAGGCATGCCGGTGGCCGTTGTAGCGAATCCGAAGGGCGGGGTGGGCAAGACCACGCTGGCAACCAATCTGGCGGGCTACTTTGCCAGTCAGGGCCACGCCGTGATGCTGGGCGACACCGATCGGCAGCAGTCATCGCGCGAATGGCTGGCGTTGCGCCCCGAGACGGCCAAGCCGATCCACACGTGGGAGATCAGCGCCGACCACATCGCCAAGCCGCCCAAGGGCACCACGCATGTGGTGCTCGATACGCCGGCCGGGCTGCACGGCTGGCGGCTGACCGATTTGGTCAAGCTGTCGGACCATGTGATCGTGCCGTTGCAGCCTTCGATGTTCGACATCCTCGCCACGCAGGCCTTCCTGCGCAAATTGGCCGACGAGAAGCCCGTCCGCCACGGCGAGGTCAAGCTGGGTGTGATCGGCATGCGTGTGGACATGCGTACGCGCGCCGCGGAGCAGCTCCAGCGCTTCGTACATGGGCTGGAAGTGCCCATCCTCGGTTATCTGCGTGACACCCAGAACTATGTGCAACTGGCCGCGCACGGGCTGACGCTGTGGGACGTGGCGCCCTCGCGTGTGGCGAAGGACGTCGAACAGTGGAGCGGCATCCTCGATTGGCTGGGGGGAGCGCTCCCGCAGGCCACCGTTGCCGATACCTCGGCGGCGGCATGAAAAAAGCCCGGCAACTAGCCGGGCTTTTTGTTGGGCGACGCCTTGCTCAGATCTCGAGATTGTCGATCAGGCGCGTCTTGCCAAGCTTTGCGGCAGTCAGCACCACCAGCGGCTCGCCGGCGGCGATGTTGTCGGGCGTTGGTGCCTGCAGGTCAGCGCGGCGGCGCACGGCCACGTAGTCGGGTTGCCAGCCACGGCCACGCAGGTAGTCCATCGCCTTGGCCGTCACTTGTTCATGCGAGGCCTGGCCCTGCAGCACGGTCTCCAGCACGTCCTGGCGCACCTGGTGCAGCGTGCGGTACAGCTCGGGTGCCTCGGCGCGTTCTTCGTTAGTCAGATAGACGTTGCGCGAGGACAGTGCCAGGCCATCCTCTGCACGGATCGTCTCGGCCGGGATGATGTCGACCGGCAGTGCGAACTGGTGGGCCATGCGGCGCACGATCATCAATTGCTGGTAGTCCTTCTTGCCGAACACGGCCACACGCGGCTGCACGCAGCAGAACAGCTTCATCACCACCGTGCACACGCCCTTGAAGAAACCGGGGCGGAATTCGCCTTCCAGCGTGTCGCCCAGGTCATGCGGCGGGTCGACGCGGTATTCCTGTGGCTCGGGATACATGTCGCGTTCGGTGGGCGCGAACAGCACGTACACGCCTTCCTTCTGCAGCTTCTCGATGTCGTCCTGCAGCGTGCGCGGGTATTTGTCGAAATCTTCGTTCGGGCCGAACTGCAGGCGGTTCACGAAGATGGACGCCACCACCGGATCGCCGTGCTGGCGTGCCAGGCGCATCAGGCTCAGGTGGCCCTCATGCAGGTTGCCCATGGTCGGCACGAAGGCGACGCGGTTCTGGCCGCGCAACTGGTCGCGCAGTTCCTGGATGGACGAGATGACTTTCATGCGTTTGTGGTGTGAGTCAGCGGCTGACTTTGGCCGAATGGGGTGGCCGAATTACGTCGGGGAATAGGCGAGGCGCACGTAGATGGGCGCGTACGGCTCCGCCTGGGTGATCTCCAGCAGCGATTCACGCGAGAGCTCCAGCATGGCGACAAAGTTGACCACCACGATAGGCGCGCCCTTGCCGGACTGGATCGCTTCTTCAAACAGCTCGGTGAACTCCATGAACCGCGCATGCTGCAGCTTACGCAGGATCTGGCTCATGTGCTCGCGCACGGACAGCTCTTCGCGCGAGATCTTGTGATGCTGCGTGAGCTTGGCCCGGCGTAGCACGTCGGCCCACGCGATGCGCAGGTCGTCGGAATTGACGTCGGGGTAGCGCGGCGCGAGGCTTTGCTCAATGTAGACCTGGGCGCGCAGGAAATCGCGGCCAAGCTGCGGCACGGTGTCGAGCTTCTGCGCGGCAAGCTTCATCTGCTCGTACTCGAGCAGGCGGCGCACCAGTTCGGCACGCGGGTCTTCGGGTTCTTCGCCGGAGTCGGTCTTCTTGACCGGCAGCAGCATGCGCGACTTGATCTCGATCAGCATGGCCGCCATCAGCAGATATTCGGCAGCCAGCTCCAGATTGGTCGCGCGGATCTGTTCGATGTACGCCAGGTACTGCCGCGTGACCTGCGCCAGCGGAATGTCCAGCACATTGAAGTTCTGGCGCCGGATCAGGTACAGCAGCAAGTCCAGCGGCCCTTCAAACGCTTCGAGAAACACCTCGAGCGCATCGGGCGGAATGTAGAGGTCTTGCGGGAGCTTGAACAGCGGCTCGCCGTATAGCCGCGCGAAGGCCAGGCCGTCGACCTGTACCGGCGTGGAGTCCTGCTCGGGCGCCACGCTGGGCAGCTCGACGGGGAGCGGCAGCTTGTCCTGCGCAGAGGTAGTCATGCGGCGGCGCGCCTGGGGGCTTGGGGGGGCGGTCTGCCGATCAGTCCAGCGAATAGACGTACGGCTTTTGCGCCACGCGTGCTGCCTGGGCGCGGGTGCGTTCGTCCAGGTCGATCGGGTCCTTGTCCCACAGCAGCGAGCGGCCTTGGCGCTGTTGCGCTTCCAGGTCGGGCTTCTGGGTCTTGAGTTCTTCCAGGAACTGGGTGATCTCGGACTTGTACAGGGCCATGGCAGTCAGTGATATTGGGTGATCCGGCCCGCACGGGAGGTTCCCGGGCGGAAAACGGCGCATTTTACCGTATCGGCAGGCAGGCACGGCGCCTGCGGAGCCCTTCGGACCGATACGAAAGCCAGTATTCGTTGCATTTGCCTGGGCACCTGCCGGGGTCGGTATGGTCAAATACGCCTTTCCTTTGACTTAGCCGGCCCGTGGGGGCGGCGCTACGCATGCCACGATGACCGGCCCTCGTCGACCGTCACGACCGTCTCACTTTCGTTTTCCGGGTGTTCATGCCGCCGCGCTTGCGGTCGGCTTTGCCATGTCGCTCGCCTGCGCACCTGCCTATGCCGAGTACGACGTCAAGATCGAAGCGCCCAAGGCGATCCGCGATCTGCTGGAGCGTCATCTTGATCTGTCGCGCTATCAGGATCGCAAGGACATCACCGACGATCAGCTTCAGTACATGGTCGAGACCATTGGTGACCAAGTCACCAAACTGACGGCCACCGAGGGTTACTTCGTGCCCAAGGCCACCGCCAGCGTGGATGGGCCGCCGGATCACCGTGTCGTGCATGTGAAGGTCGAGCCCGGTCCGCGCACCACCATCGACAGTGTGGTGCTGGATTTCAATGGCGCGATCACGCAGGACCCCAAGCGTATCGAGGAGTTGAAGAAGGCCTGGGGTTTGCAGAAGGAGATGGCATTCCGCCAGTCCGGCTGGGACAAGGCCAAGGACGACAGCCTGGCCGCGCTGCAGAGCAAGCGCTATTACGCGGCCAAGCAGACGGCGTCGCAGGCGCGTGTTGACCCCGACGAGAACAAGGCGGATCTGTCCGTTTCCTATGACAGCGGCCCGGCCTACACGCTGGGCCCGCTGGATGTGCAGGGCCTGACGCGCTACCCGCTCAGCATCATCACCAACGTCAACCCGCTGCGCGTGGGCGAGGACTACTCGGC
>NZ_JAELUI010000261.1 GCF_016429285.1 Ralstonia sp. ASV6 | reverse complement strand
GTCCTTGACCAGCTTCTTGAGTTGTTCGTTCGCATCGCGGCGCAGATTGCGCACGGCGACCTTGGCGTCTTCACCCTCACCCTTGACGACCTTGGTCAGCTCCTTGCGGCGCTCTTCGGTCAAGGCAGGCGTCGGGACACGGATGATGTCACCCATGGTGGCGGGGTTCAGACCCAGATCCGCTTCACGGATGGCCTTCTCCACAACTTGCACCATCTTCTTTTCCCACGGCTGCACACCGATCGTGCGCGCGTCCACCAAGGTCACGTTGGCGACTTGGCTGATCGGCACCATCGAGCCGTAGTAATCGACTTGCACGTGATCAAGCAGGCCGGTGTGGGCACGCCCAGTGCGGATCTTGGCCAAATCCGTCTTGAGAGCCTCGATCGACTTCTGCATCTTCTGCTCGGCATTCTTCTTGACATCGGCGACGCTCATACTTCCTCCGAACGATAACGGCGGCCTGCCGGACATGCGCCCCGGAATTCGACACAGGGCACCGGCAAAACCAAAAAGACAATAGGCGATTTTACATGGAAGCCACTCGCCAACGCCATTTACATGGGGTCAGCGAGCGGTAAAAAAGGCGCTTACAAGGCAGCTTCTCGCCAACCTCAGACGTGCACCAGCGTGCCTTCATCTTCACCCAGAATCACGCGCTTGAGCGCGCCCGGCTTCTGGATGGAGAACACCTTGATCGGCAGCTTTTGGTCGCGGCACAGCGCGAAAGCGGTCGCATCCATCACCTGCAGGTTGCGCGAGATGGCCTCGTCGAACGTGATGGTGGTGTAGCGGGTGGCACTCGGGTCCTTCTTCGGGTCGGCGGTGTAGACGCCATCAACCTTGGTGGCCTTGAGAACGATCTCCGCGCCGATTTCCGAGCCGCGCAACGCGGCTGCAGTGTCGGTGGTGAAGAACGGGTTGCCGGTGCCGGCCGCGAAGATCACGATCTTGCCCTCTTCCAGCTGACGGATCGCGCGGGGGCGGATGTACGGCTCGACCACCTGGTCCAGGCGCAGCGCCGATTGCACTCGACCTTCGAGGTTGGCGTGGCGCATGGCGTCTTGCAGGGCCAGTGCGTTCATCATCGTGGCCAGCATGCCCATGTAATCGGCCGTGGCGCGATCCATACCGGCCGCACCGCCCGCGACACCGCGGAAGATGTTGCCACCACCGATCACCACCGCCACCTGCACGCCCAGCTTCACGATTTCGGCGATGTCATTGACCATCCCTTCGATGGTGCTGCGGTTGATGCCGAAGGCATCGTCGCCCATCAGGGCTTCGCCGGAAAGTTTGAGTAGAACGCGCTTGTAGGCAGGCATGGAGATCCTCTTGACGATTCCTGGTACGGGAGACAGGAAAGGGGGAATGACAGCTGCGACAGACGAAGCGGAGCTTCGTTCATCTCGCAACCTTCTTGCGCGGAAGCCGTCTGGACTCAGATCAACCAAACGATGCCCGCGCAAGCAGGCTGCACCTACAAACAGGGCACCTTGCGGTGCCCTGTTTGTTCGGCATTATACGATCGCGCCGATGGAGAAAAGTTGCCCTGCCGGCCTGCGCCGGCGGGCTGATTTCCGTTCCATCGGAAGCAATCGCTGCAGCATTACGCCTGTTGCTTTGCAGCAGCCACTTGGGCGGCCACTTCAGCAGCGAAGTCGTCTTGCTTCTTCTCGATGCCCTCGCCCACCACGAACAGCGTGAAAGCCTTCACGGTCGTGTTGGCAGCCTTGAGCATCTGCTCAACGGTCTGCTTGTCGTTCTTCACGAACGGCTGGTTCAGCAGCGAGACTTCCTTCAGATACTTCTGCACGCTGCCTTCCACCATCTTGGCAACGATTTCAGCCGGCTTGCCCGATTCGGCAGCCTTTTGCTCTGCAACGCTGCGCTCCTTGGCAACCAGATCGGCCGGCACGTCATCAGCCGACAGCGACACCGGCTTCATGGCTGCAGCTTGCATTGCAGCGTCCTTGGCCGCCACTTCGTCGCCTTCGAACGCCACCATCACGCCGATACGGGCGCCGTGCAGGTACGAAGTCAGCTTGCTGCCCTCGTAGCGCTTGAAGCGGCGGATCGTCATGTTCTCGCCGATCTTGCCGATCAGACCCACGCGCACGTCTTCAACAGTCGGGCCGAAACCGTCTTGCGACAGCGGCAGCGCACCGATAGCCGCAACATCAGCCGGATTGCTCTTGGCGATCAAAGCAGCCACCGAGTTGGCGAAGGCCAGGAAGGAGTCGTTCTTCGAAACGAAGTCGGTTTCGCAGTTGATCTCAACCAGCGCACCGGTCGAACCGTCCACTGCAGCAGCAACCACGCCTTCAGCGGTGATACGGGCGGCAGCCTTGCCGGCCTTGTTACCCAGCTTCACGCGCAGGATTTCTTCTGCCTTTTCCAGGTTGCCTTCGGCCTCCGTCAGGGCCTTCTTGCATTCCATCATCGGCGCGTCGGTCTTCGCGCGCAGTTCTGCAACCATGCTTGCGGTAATTGCCGCCATTCTCATGCTCCTTGTTTCAGATCGTCGTCCAGCTGCGTGCGGATCGGCCTTCGCCCGCCGTCACGCTACGCCGGCCTGTCGTCCGGGTTGTATCCGGCCGCCCCACGAAATACGACGCGCGTGGGGCATCCGCATGACAAATTTCAAAAAAAAGGGGCGTTTGTTACGCGCCCCTGTCTGGCCATTGGTTTCGATGCACAAACATCGAAGCGGCCTGACGCGCTTCCCGCTCGGCAATGCGGCGGGTGCGCGCCTTCTTGTGTTTTAGCCTTCTTGGACTTCGACGAAGTCGTCGCCGCCGCGAGCGGCTTCAACCACTTCCTGGACCGCGTTGGCGCGGCCTTCCAGGATCGCGTCGGCCACGCCGCGCACGTACAGCGCAACAGCCTTGCTCGAGTCGTCGTTACCCGGGATGACGTAGTCGATGCCTTCCGGCGAGTGGTTCGTATCAACCACGCCGATCACCGGAATGCCCAGCTTGGCAGCTTCAGTCACGGCAATCTTGTGGTAGCCAACGTCGACCACGAAGATGGCGTCCGGAATGCCGCCCATATCCTTGATACCGCCGATGGACTTCGTCAGCTTGTCCATCTCGCGCTCGAACATCAGCGCTTCCTTCTTGCTCATGGTGTCCGTCGCGCCAGCTTCCTTGGCGGCTTCCATGTCCTTCAGGCGCTTGATCGAGGTCTTGACCGTCTTGAAGTTGGTCAGCATGCCACCGAGCCAGCGGCTGTCGACATACGGCATGCCTGCACGAGCGGCTTCCTCAGCCAGGATCTCGCGCGACTGACGCTTCGTGCCGACGAACATGATGGTGCCCCGGTTGGCTGCCAGTTGGCGCACGTACTTCAGTGCGTCCAGGTACATCGGCAGCGTCTTTTCCAGGTTGATGATGTGAATCTTGTTGCGATGACCGAAAATGAAGGGGGCCATCTTCGGGTTCCAGAAGCGGGTTTGGTGGCCAAAGTGGACACCGGCTTCCAGCATTTCGCGCATGGTCACGGACATGAAATTCTCCAGTCGGGTTAGGTCTAAAGCCGCCTCAGACATCCCTCGCATGCGATACGACGGACACCCGCGGTGAAGCGGCTCGCGATTTCAAGCGATACCAGCCACACGGCCAGCAATCTGCTCAGCCTGCGATTATAGCCCCAAAAACCCAATCAACTCAATACCTTCCAAGCGTTGAGGGCCGACAGGCCAAGACCAGCACCAGACGTCCAAAAACCCCGTCCGGGCCGCTTTGGTGCGATAATTCACCCTTTAGTTATAACGCGGCGCCTCGCGCGCCTGCGTGCAGAAAGAGTCACAGCATGGCCGTTACCATTCACACCGCCGAAGACATTGCGCAGATGCGCGTGGCCTGCCGGCTTGCGTCCGAAGTCCTGGAT
>NZ_JAELUI010000260.1 GCF_016429285.1 Ralstonia sp. ASV6 | reverse complement strand
GCCCAGCGCAGTCCCGAAGTGCTGTGCGTGCGTCAGGCCATCGAGCAGACGGGCGTTGACCTGTTCTTCGACATTCACGGTGATGAAGCATTGCCCTACGTATTCGTGGCGGGCAGCGAGATGCTGCCGGGCTTTACCGATGCGCAGCGTGCCGACCAGGACCGCTTTGTTGCGGCCTTTTTGCGTGCATCACCGGACTTCCAGACGCAATACGGCTACGAGGCCAGCAAGTACAACGAAGACGCGCTCAAGCTCGCCTCGAAGTACATCGGCCACACATATGGTTGCCTGTCGCTGACGCTGGAAATGCCGTTCAAGGACAACGCCGATTTGCCTGACGCACGGGTAGGCTGGGACGGTGCCCGCAGCGCTGCACTGGGCGCGGCAATGCTGCAGGCGATTCTGGAATATCTGGACTGAACGATCCTGAGGGATCGCGCCGAGGTCACCAATGCAAAACGCGCCGCCAGGGTTCTGGCGGCGCGTTTGTCTTTATTGGCCGGAGGTCGATTTTTTCGTCGTCTTCTTGGCCGTCGACTTGGCGGTGGATTTGCCAGTCGATGTTGACTTGGTCTTGGCCGTGCCATTGCTCTTCGCAGACTTGGCCGTGGATTTCGTCGAGGCCTTGCCCTTGGCGGTGCTCTTGCCATGCACAGCCGAGGTCGTGCAGCGATGGCCGCGGCGGCAGTGCGTACGTGCCGTCGACGATGATGGTGCGGCGGCCGGGGCCGCAAACGGCTGACCGTTGGCGTCGAGCAGTTCGTACGCCAGCATCATCCCTTCGTCATAGCCGCAGCGTACGCGCACCGACTCCCACTGGTCATTGCCTGTGCCGCGCTTGTGCACAGCGGCATTGAAGCTGACGACGCTCGAAACCTTGACCGCGCCTTGCTTGCTGGACGAGAAACGCGAGTCCCACGGCTCGACCTTGGCCTGCTCGTTGGACAGCGCGCCTGTCGGCAGGCGGAACTGATCGAAGTTGGTTGAGCGAGGGATGATCCAGCTCGCGTGCGCGGCGCAGTCGGCCACGTCGGGGCGGGCACCTTCGGATTGGATCAGGCGATCACGGGTTTGGGCGCGGTACTCGGACAGGCTCATCTTGTCCTTGGCCGGTAGGTTGACCGTGGTGGTCCCGCTGGCATCGGTCGAGCCGAAGACGATCGGCGGCGTGGTCGGTACTGGCTGGACGGCCGGCTTGGCTTGCGCGGCCGGGGGGCTTGACGTGGCGTTGGTGGCCAGGGCCGACGTATCAGTCGGTTCGGTCTGCAAGTTGGAGCAGGCGGCCAGCAAAGCGACGACGCCGAGACAGAGTAGTTTGGGTCGCAACATCACGAGTGTTACAGGGTGTCGGCGTGGAAATCGCCATGATAGAGGAAAGCTCGCGCTGAAAGTTCCTGCGGCTTTCCCCAATGCGGCGCATCAAGCGATTTTGCTGTAACAGCGCGTTACGGCATGGCGTCGGTTACGAAGTGATCATCATTGCTTGGTGAACAACCACGCCAGCGACCATTCGTCGGTGCGCGCCTCGTAGCGAATGCCCTTGCGCATTGCCCATGTGGCGAGCTGGTGGTGCGATGGAATGATCGCGTAGTCGGTCTGCGCAAAGCGTGCGGCGGTCTTGGCGGCCTGCTCGTGGGCTTGTTCGCTCGATACTGTCGAGAGCGATGTCTGCACCAGCTTGTCCAGTTCCGGATTGCTGTAACGGCCCCAGTTCCAGGTGCCATAGCCGGTTTGTGGGTTGGGTGTGCCGAGGATGCTGCGCAGTGCCACGTCTGCTGCCACCGAGCCCCAGCCCAGCATCATGAACGAGAACTCACCCTGGCGCGCACGCGTAAAGTAGGCCGCCACTGGCAGCGTTTCCACCTTGGTCTGAATGCCAATGCGCGTGAGCAGTTGCGCGGTGGTTTGCGCAACCTGCGCGTCGTTCAGGTAGCGGTTATTGGTGGCGTGCAGCGTGAGCCCGAAACCATTCGGATAGCCTGCCTCGGCCAGCAGTTTCTTCGCGCGCTCCGCGTCATACGGAATCGGTTTGCCGCCCGGGTGCCCGAAGATCTGCGGTGACACGATGCTCGACGCCGCGACGCCCTGGCCCTCCAGCACGCGCGAGACGATTGCGTCGCGATTGATGGCGAGTGCCACGGCCTCACGCACGCGGCGGTCCTTGAACGGGTTCTTGGCAAGCGGCTTGCCGGCCTTGTCTGTGATGAATGGCGACACGTCGCGGCTCTGGTCCATCTGCCAGAAGATCGTGCGCCACGAAACCTGCTGCTCCAGGTGGAACTTCGGGCTCTGCTTGATGCGCGGCACATCCGCGGCGGGCACGGCTTCCACCACATCCACATCGCCAGAGAGCAGGGCAGCCGTACGTGCGGCGTTGTCGGTGATGATCTTGAAGGTCACCTTGTCCCACTGTGGCACACGGCCCCAGTAGTTCGGGTTTTTCTTCAGCACGATTTCCTGCCCGCGCGTGAAGTGGTCGAACAGGAACGGGCCCGTGCCGATCATGGCGCGGCCGGCATCGAAATCCGCCTGCGAGGCATCCGCCACTTTCTTGGGGATGATCGGCAGGCTGTTCAGGTCGTTCGGGATGCTGGCGTAGTTCGGAATCGACACCTTCAGCCGCACGGTGAGCGGATCGACGATCTGCACGTCGGTGATCGACTTGGTGTAGCTCGTGAACGGGCCCGGGCTGTTGGTCAGGCGTGCCGGGCGCTCGATGGAGGCTTTGACGTCTTCACCGGTGAAGGGCGTGCCGTCGCTCCATTTCACGTTCGGGCGCAGCTTGATCTCCCACGTGTTGGCGTCGATGGCCTTCCACGAGGTGGCAAGGCCCGGCGTGTAGCGGCCATTCTTGTCCAGGAAGACCAACGATTCGAAGACGTGCAGCGCCATGGCGTTGTTGGGGCCGGCGTTGTTCCATTGCGGGTCCATCGACGTGACGTCGGCAGACAGGCCGATGCGCAGGTCGTCAGCTTGCGCGGCCAACGGTGCTGCGGCAGTGGCAGCCAGTGCGCATGCGGCAAGATTGCGGATCAGGGCGCGAAGGAAGGGGCGATAGGCCATCGGGGGAGCTCCTTGGTTTCGAGCGGTGATGCCAAGTGGCGAGAGACCGTCATTGTGCCGCAGGCTGCCAAACCGCGTGCGACGCAAACTGACAATCAATATGACCGATGGCGCAGCAATAAAAAAGCCACCCGAAGGTGGCCTTGGCGATCTGTGCGATCGGTCAGTGCGTCAATGGAAGAGCGGTTGCTGCGTCGGTGCGTCTTCGGGCATCTCGGCGTGGACGATCTCCGCAGCGCGGTCCGCGTATAGCGGGGCGCCGCAGTCTTCGCAATATTCCGGTTCGAAGAGCTGGCCGTGGCGGAAGATGTCTTCGATGCCGCACGCGCGCAACTCATCGCAGATCTGCTCCAGCGGGCTGCCGGGCTCGCCTTCAGCGGCGACATCCGTGGCACCGCCGTCGCGGCCGTAGACGGGCCAGACGATGCCGTAGATCAATTCTTTTTCGCCGCGCACGGTAAAGGCCACGCGGTACTCCTCGATTTGCTCTTCCCCGAACGCGCCAATGATGGCCCCGAAGCGGTTGGCCGGCATGTCGAGCGCACCCTGCAGGTAGTTGACGGCAGCGCGCACGGTGAGCGGGCGGATCTGCTTGTCGGATTCGCGGCAGGACAGGAAGAAGGCATCCGGCAGCAGCAGTTCGAACTCGCAGCCAGGCATCAGCGTGGAGATGGTCGGCGTGACCTGCTCACGCCATTGCTCCAGGCAGGTGGAGCGCTCGGCGTGATGCTCCTTGGCATCTTCCTGCCAGCGGAACAGCGGTTGGCCATGCTGGGCGACGACGATGGCGACCAGGTAGCGCGGATCGGCCAGGATGGGCGCCGTTTCGGGCATGTCGCGCAGGTCTACCTTGGGC
>NZ_JAELUI010000025.1 GCF_016429285.1 Ralstonia sp. ASV6 | reverse complement strand
ACTCGACCTGCCCGGCTCGAAGTGGGTGGTGGGCGAAGGCCCCGCGCTGGCCGGTCTGAAGGCGAAGTACCCGAACGCCAACTACCTGGGTGTGCTCAAGCAGCCGGAACTGGCCAAGGTGTACGCCTCGGCTGACGTGTTCGTCTTCCCGAGCCGCACGGATACGTTTGGCCTGGTGTTGCTCGAAGCGCTCGCCAGCGGGTTGCCGGTGGCGGCTTATCCGGTGACGGGCCCGATCGACGTGCTGGGCGATTCGCCGGCCGGTGCGCTGCGCGAAGACCTGCGCGAAGCTTGCCTGGAAGCGCTGCGCATTGATCGCGTCACAGCGCGTGCGCATGCCGAGAAGTTCTCGTGGCGCGCAGCCTCCGAGCAGTTCCTGGCGCACCTGCGCCCGATGCCGGCCGTACAATCCGGCGATGCCAAGACCGCTCAACCCTCGACTGCCACAGGCGCTTAAGCCTTGCGTTCAATGAAGCCGACAACGCCGCCTGAGCGTCCAGCTCCGCCACCCGCGGCGGGCGCCTACTCGCCGGCCGACAACCCGCACAAGGGCAACCGGGGCATCACGCGGGCCTGGTTCGCGCTCAAGAACTCAATCAGCGGCATCCGCTTCGCCATCGACGAGGAAAGCGCATTCCGCCAGGAGTTGACGCTGTGCGCGATCCTGCTGCCGTGCGCGTTCGTCATCCCCGCCACCGTGGTGGAACGCATCCTGATGCTCGGCACGCTGGTGCTGGTGCTGATCGTCGAGTTGCTCAATTCAAGCGTGGAAGCGGCTGTCGATCGCATCTCGCTGGAGCAGCACGGGCTATCCAAACGCGCCAAGGATTTCGGCAGCGCAGCGGTCATGCTGGCCCTGCTGCTCTGCGTGGGGACGTGGGTGGCGATTGCCTGGCCGTGGGTGGCGTCGCTGGTGCACTAGGGGGATAGGGGCTTACCCGCGCACACGCCACGTCAACGTTTGGCAGCATCTAGTCCCGCTTTATGTGGGGAGTCGTTGCTGCAGCACGATCTTTTATAATCCGGGCACACACACGCCACGGAGACAGGGCCACCGGCCTTGGCAGTTCAATGGAAACCAAGCAGCATTCCACCGGCCCACGCCGCACGCGCGATCGCATCCTCGAAGTATCGCTGCGCCTGTTCAATGAGCTGGGCGAACCCAACGTCACCACCACGACGATTGCCGAAGAGCTGGAGATCAGCCCCGGCAACCTGTACTACCACTTCCGCAACAAAGACGACATCATCAACTCGATCTTCGTGCAGTTCGAGCAGGAGATCGCGCGTCGCCTGAAGCTGCCAGATGACCACAAGGCTACGCTGGACGAGACCTGGGGCTATCTGCAGTACATGTCGGAGTTTCTGTGGAACTACCGCTTCCTGTACCGCGATATCAACGATCTGCTGGCACGCAACCGCATGCTGGAGCTGAACTTCAAGCGCATCGTTGAGCAGAAGCGCCATTTTGCGATGGACATCTGCCACCAGTTCATTGAAGACGGCGAAATGGAAGCCACGGCAGAACAAGTCGACGCGATCTGCACCAACATCGTGGTGATCGCCACCTACTGGCTGTCGTTCCAGTTCGTGCAGCACCCGCGCCAGTACAACGACCAGAACGCAATCCGTGACCACCTCCACGGCGCGAGTTACCACATCCTGTCGATCCTCGCGCCTTACCTGCGCGGCAAGCCGCGGCGGGCCTTCGATCTGCTCGCGGTCAGCCGCAGCAACGACCCGCCCGTCGGTACACTAGGCGCCCCCGGCACCACCACCCCTGCAAAATGAAATCGATCTGCGTCTATTGCGGTTCCAGCCCGGGCGAGCGCCCGGAGTACAAGACCGGCGCCATTGCGCTGGGCAACGAGATGGTCAAGCGCGGCCTCACGCTCGTCTACGGCGGCGGCAACGTCGGCCTGATGGGTATCGTGGCGGATGCGGTGCTGCACGGCGGCAACCCCGTGGTGGGCATCATCCCCAAGTCGCTGGTGCGCAAGGAGGTCGGCCATAAGGAACTGACCGAGCTGCACATCGTCGACAGCATGCACCAGCGCAAGCAGATGATGGCCGACCGTGCGGATGCCTTCATCGCCATGCCCGGCGGTGTGGGCACCTACGAAGAATTGTTCGAGACCTTCACGTGGCTGCAGCTCGGCTATCACAACAAGCCGATCGGCCTGCTGAACGTAGCGGGCTTCTATGACAAGCTGCTGGCCTTCATCGACCACGCCGTGCAAGAAGGCTTCCTCAAGCGCCACCACGCTGACCTGCTGCACGTAAGCGACAATCCGGCCGAACTGATCGACATGCTCTCGCGTGCACCGCGCGAGACAGTCGACAAATGGTCGGAACGCCGCGAGCGCACCTAAGCAGCAAGCGGCCTAGAAAGACGACCCGGGCTGGGCCAGAAACTGCAACTCCTCGGGCGTGGACACGCGCCCGAGAACCGCATTGCGATGCGGAAAGCGCCCGAAGCGAACAACAATGTCCCGATGCTTCTCTGCCCAGATGAGCGACGCTGCGTCGCCCTCTTGGTCCCGCAGGCGGGTGTAGAGGCGGATCGATTCGTCCTGCGCAGCCTGCGTCTCGCTGTGTTCGAACGGCAGGTAGCAAAACACGCGGTGATAGCGTGTTGGGAGCTGGGTATCCCAACCGGCGGCCACGACGATCTGCGCGGTGTGCAGTGCCGCCGCGTCGCTGGAGAAGGCACGCGGGCTGTTGCGGAACATGTTGCGAGAGAACTGATCCAGCACCACGATGCGCGCAATCGCGTCCAGCGGCGTGTCCATCCACGTGTCGGCTTCGCCGGTTGACAGCGCTTCCCACAACGGCAGGAAACGCGCACGGATCTCGGCATCGAAGGCGTCGGACTTGGTGAACCACTCAGGCCGATCGGCGGTGAGCGGCGTGGTGCCAAACCAGAACGCGAGCACATCGTCAGCAGTAGGCAAACCGATCATGCGGCTGTCTCCTCAGGTTGTTCTTGTGTTGTGACGTGCGCTTAGCGCGACACCTTACGGTGACACCTCAGCGCGGCACATTGCGCATCCAGTCGGCGGTCTGCCAAAAGGCTTGCATGAGGCGCATCTGCAGCGCTTCGTCCAGGCCAACGTCCTGCATCGCGAGCGCCATGCAGCGCATCCATTGGTCACGCTCCTGCGTGCCGATCTCGAACGGCAAATGGCGCGCACGCAAGCGCGGGTGGCCGAAACGTTCGATGTAGTGGTTCGGGCCGCCGAGCCAGCCGCACAGGAACCAAAACAGCTTGTCGCGCGCACTATCAAGGCTGGGGGGATGTACTCCGCGCAGCACGGCAAACGCCGGCTCGAGGTCCATCAGGTCATAGAAGCGATCAACGAGTTCGCGCACACGCGCCTCGCCACCAATCAGATCGAAGGCCAGGGTTTCCTGGCCGGAAGTTGCTTCAGTCATACAGCGTCAATCACATCAAAAAAACGATCAGGCATCGCGCAGCGTTGCCATGGCTGGGCGTCGCAGCACATCGCGCAAACCCAGCCAGCCACCGACAAAGGCGCACAGCATGCCGCCCACGATGCCCACCGGCAAGATCGCCGGGTTGAATCGGTATGGGAAGTCGAACACATGCGCCGACAACACCCAGCCAATGGCGATGGCACCCACACCCGCCATCAACCCGGCCAGGCCGCCCACGATCAGCACCTCGGCATACTGCGTCTGTCGCACAATGCCGGAACTCGCACCCAGCGCGCGCAACACGCCAGCATCGCGCAAGCGCTCGTCGCGAGAACCGGATAGCGCGGCATACAGCACCAGCACACCCGCCGCCAGCGTGAAGACAAAGAGGAACTCCACCGCCACCGTCACCTGATCCAACACGCCTTGCACCTGTTGCAGGATCAGCTCGGTATCCACCACCGTCAGGTTCGGGAACTCGCGCACCAGCTTGGCCGGCAGATCAGCCTGTCCTGCCGGAATGCGGAACGCCGTCACGTAGGTCTGCGGCATGTCGTGCAGCGCCACGGGCGGCAGGATCACAAAGAAATTCACGCGCATCGAGCTCCAGTCGAGCTTGCGCAATGACGTGATGGGCGCATCCACCGTCTGCCCGGCGACATCGAAACGCAGTACGTCGCCCAGGTGCAGATTCAACGTCTTGGCGATGCCCTCCTCCACCGACGCCTCGGGCTTCTGCCCGCCAAACCACTGGCCGGCGATGATGCGGTTCTCAGGCGGTTGCTCGGTCGCGTAGGACAGATTGAACTCGCGCTCGACCAGGTTACGCGCACGGGATTCCGCATACGTCTCTCGGCCGATGGTCTGACCATTCACCTGCGTCAGGCGACCGCGCACCATCGGGTAAAGCTTGGGATCGGCCACTCCCGCACGGGCCAGCACCTGCGACACCGCCTCCATCTGGTCAGGCTGGATATTGATGATGAAGCGGTTGGGCGCATCGGCCGGCGTGGCGTTGTGCCAAGAGCGGATCAGGTCATTGCGCGTCATGGCAAGCAGCAGCAGTGCCATCAGCCCGACAGCCAGCGCCACGGTTTGCAGCACGCTCACGCCGCGGCGGCGCTCCAGCACAGCCAGCGCAAAACGCCAGCCGACGCCCAGCGCACGACCGCGCCCGAGGGACGCCGCCAACGCGCGCAGCCCGCCGGCCGCCAGCAACGCAAAGACAAGGATGGCGCCAGCAAACCCGCCCGCCGTCAGCACCCCCAGCTTCACATCACGCGCCGACACCACCAGCAACGCGAAGAATGCGGCCGCCCCCAGCGCATAGCCCACCCACGCAGCGATAGCACGCTCATCCACGTCACGTCGCAGTACGCGCAGCGGTGGCACGCGCACCAGGCTTAGCAACGGCGGCACGGCAAAGCCGACCAGCAGCACCAGACCCGCCGCCACCCCCACCGCTGCCGGCCACACAGACGGCGCCGGCAACGAGACCGTCACCAGATCGCCCAGCGAGGCCAGCAGCAGCCAGTGCGCGCCATAGCCCAGCGCCACACCCACCAGCGAACCCAACACGCCGATGCACAGGAACTCCAGCGCAAACGTCCCGAGAATCTGCCCCTGCCGCAGCCCGAGGCACTTGATGATGGCCACCGCATCGGTATGCCGTGCGGTGTAGCGGCGCGCCGCCATGGTGATCGCCACGGCCGCGATCATCGCGGCGAGCAAGGCGACGAGCGAGAGGAAGCGCTCGGCACGATCCAGTGTTTCGCGCATCTGCGGCTGGCCGTTCTGCAAAGACTCGATGCGCACGCCGCGTACTTGGCGTGTCTTCAGTTCCCTTTCGGTCCAGTTGCGGAAGGCGATGGTAGCGGCATCAGGCCCGGCCACCAGCAGACGATACGTGACGCGGCTGCCGTAAGTGACAAGGCCGGTGGAAGCCAGATCGGCCATCGGCAGCATCACGCGTGGAGCAAAGTTCATGAAGCCGGCACCGCGGTCCAGCTCCTGCGTGATGACGTGGGCGATCTGGAAGGTGCGCGTGCCCAGGCGGATGGCATCGCCCACGCGCAAGCCCAGGGCTTCAAGCAATGGCGCGTCAACCCACACCGTGCCCGCAGAAGGAATGGCGCGGATAGGCGCACCAACGGTATCGCGCCCGTCGCCGCTTACCTTGAGCGTGCCACGCAGCGGGTATCCTGCATCCACCGCCTTGATGGCCGCCAGTTGCGATGCTGGCTCGCCGGAAGCACCGTTGGTGAGCGTGCTGGCCATGCTGGGGAAGGTGGCGGTATGCGTCACCTCCAGGCCACTGGCGCGCGCATGCGCCTCGATGTCGGCTGGCAGCGGCTGATCAGACACCACAAGCACATCTGCGCCGATCAATTGACGCGCATCGCGCTCCAGACCAGCGTGCATGCGGTCAGCCAGAAAACTGACAGAGGCCAGCGCGGCCACGGCCAACACCAGCGCAACAAGCAGCAGGTTCAGCTCGCCGGCGCGCCAGTCGCGGCGCAGCATGCGCAGGGCTTGAGTCCAGACGGAAAAACGTGACATGGGCAGAACATGGATGGGGCGCATATCGTCATTGATCGCGCAAACCACGCCATGTTCGCACGACTTCAATGGGCCAGCGCGCGGGCGTCCTCAGCGTGCCAAGGGAGCGCCTGGTCGGCTGTCAGCAACGAAACGTGTTCCGTCGCACGATATCCCGCCAGATGGCTCAGGCCTTCACGGAACGTCGGCTGACCGATGCGCTCGATCAGCTCGCGCACCCACGAGGCAAGCGCGTCATTGCGGCGCACCGCCAGGTAGTACGTCTCACGCGTGAGCGGCACGAAATGCAGGCCGTGGGCCTGCGCACCGGGGCGCAGGCCAAACCCGACATCCGCCCGCCCTTCCTGCACGGCCACGGCGATCTTGTCGCTGGAGAACTCCTGCTCGTCGTAACCGTTGATCTGATCGGGGTACAACCCGGCCGCCACCAGCAGTTGATCGAACAGCAAGCGCGTGCCCGAACTGCGCTGACGGTTGATGAAACGTGCCTGGGTCCGGGCCAGATCCTGCAGCGACTGCACGCGCCCCGCCCACTCCGGCGACATCATCAACCCCTGCTCCCGATCGGCCAGGGCGATCAGGCGCACGGCGGTCGGACGCAGCCACTTGCGCAGCGTCTGATGGGCAAGTGAGCCAGCGCCCTGTTGCGGCGCCACATAGAAGCCAGCCACCTCGCACTGTTTCTCCTGCAGGCAGATCAGTCCTTCCACGGCGCTGCAGAACACGGTATCGAGCTGCGAAGCCTGGCTTTCATGCGCAAAGGTCTCGGCCAGCACTTCCACCGCCGGATCATGACTGCCCGAGAAGCGAATGCGCGTTTGCGATTGCGAGGCGTCTTCCAGCTCCGCCATGAACTGGCCCATGGCCTGGCGCACGGCCGGGTCCAGCTGCTCGCGCAGGCGCATCTCCGCACGCAGCATCCGCTCGCCAAACAGCGTGAGCGATGCCCCACGACCGCGTTCCATATCCAGCAGCGCCCGCCCGAGCATCTCTTCCCATGAGCGCATCACGCCCCATGCGTGCCGGTACGACAACCCCACCTGCTTGGCTGCCCGGTGCAGCGACCCCGTTTCACGCACCGCCCGCAGCAACTGAAAGACCTTGCCGTTGGCGCGCGGATTGTCGTCCGCGCCAACCACCGGGAACACCTCAAACTGGAACGTCATTATGTTTGTGATTTCCTATTTACTTCGCTCATGCTCCCGGAGAACAATTCCCGTCATTTCCCGGGGCGGGCGCATCGTGGCTGCCGACCGCCTCAATGTTGCCGCCATCATGCAACATCCGACATAAAGCGTCCACGCCTCTTACATCCTGCTCACCACATGCCCGGATTGCTCCAAACCCTTCGGCTGTCAGCCATTGCGTGCCTGGCCCTCACTTTTGCCAGCGCTGCATATGCAGGCGATCTCCGCATGGCTACCACCACCAGCACGGAAAACTCCGGTTTGCTCAAGGTGCTGCTGCCCAAGTTTGAGGCGGCCACCGGCATCCATGTGCAGGTGATTGCCGTTGGCACCGGCAAGGCGGTCAAACTGGGGGAATCGGGGGACGTGGACGTGGTGCTGGTTCACGCCCGCCAACTGGAAGACGCCTTCGTGGCCTCGGGCGGCGGCATCGACCGGCGTGACGTGATGTACAACGACTTCATCCTCGTCGGCCCGACGGCGGACCCGGCGGGCATCCGCGGCCAGAAGAACGTGATTCAGGGCATGGAGACCATCGCCAGCGCCGGCGAGAAGGCTGGCACCAAGTTCATCTCGCGTGGCGACAACTCCGGCACCGATGTGATGGAAAAAGCCTACTGGAAGACCGCCAACATTGAGCCGAAGGGCAAGCCCTGGTACGTGAGCGCAGGCCTGGGCATGGGTGAAGTGCTGAACATGGCCGCGCAGATGAACGCGTACACGCTATCCGACCGCGCCACCTACGGTGCCTACCGCGCCAAGACGGGCCTGGACATCGTGCTGGCCGGCGACCCGCGTATGTTCAACCCGTACGGCATCATCGCCGTGAACCCGAAGAAATACCCCAGCACGAACTATGTGGATGCGACCAAGCTGATCGAATGGATCACCTCGCCCGCCGGCCAGCAGGCCATTGCCGATTTCAAGGTGAACGGGGAGCAGGTGTTCTTCCCGAACTACGGGAAGGCGTTGGCGAGCGGGAAATAATCGCGCTGCGTGCGGAACGTCTTTCTGGGACAGGACGGCAGCTCAGGCTGCCGTTTCCAATTGCGGATGCTGCGGCAGCTCAGCAGCCACTTCGCCGATCATCCGGCGCAGCCACATCACATCGGGCGCGGCATGGCTGCGCTCGTGCCAGAGCTGGTAGAAGCGCATCTTCGGGAACGCCATGGGCGTCGGCAAAATGCGGATCGGCAGGTACTGCGCACAATGCGCGGCAAACTGGCGGCCGGTTGTGAAGACCAGATCCGTACGCATCAATACGTACGGCACCAGCCCGAAGTACGGCAGCGACACCTGGATCTGGCGCTTAAGCCCTTGCTCTGCAAGTGCCTGATCGATCATGCTGCGCTGCATGACAGCGTACGGCGCGGGTGCCAGGTGCGGCATCTCCACGTAGTGCTTGAGCGAGATCCCCTTGCGCGCCAGCGGGTGCTGCGCACCCAGCATGCAGACGACTTCATCGTCGAACAGCGGCGAAATGTGCAGATGCTCGGGCGGCGAAAGCCAGTTGCCGATCACCAGATCCATACCGCCCTGCTCCAGCGCCGCCAAATAGTCGACACCGGCATTGAGCGGGTGCACCACCAGCTTGGCCTGCGGTGCTTGCTTGCGCAGGCGCTCCACGATGTTCGGCAGGAAAAAGGCGTCGAGGTAATCCGGTGCGCCCAGGTGGAAGGTGCGTGTTGTGTTGGCCGGATCGAACTCCTGTGACGGGCGCGCAATACGCTCCATCGCCTCCAGGCTCTGCTGGGCCAGTGCAAGCAGGTCGTGGCCGCGCTCGGTCGGCACCATGCCGTTCTTGCCACGCACGAGGATGGCGTCGCCGGTAATCTCGCGCAGGCGCTTGAGCGTGTTGCTGATGGCCGGTTGCGACTGGCCAAGCTTGACGGCCGTACGCGTCACGCTCTGCTCGGTGAGCAGCGTGTACAGGACGCGCAGGAGGTAGGTATCGAGGTGATCTTTGCCGTGCAT
This sequence comes from Ralstonia sp. ASV6, assembly GCF_016429285.1. Lineage (GTDB taxonomy): Bacteria > Pseudomonadota > Gammaproteobacteria > Burkholderiales > Burkholderiaceae > Ralstonia > Ralstonia flaminis. Next base: position 39,351 of record NZ_JAELUI010000025.1, on the reverse strand, counting down.
CTGGAGGCGAGAATGGGTGGCGAAGGGGGCAGCGCCGTACCGTCTATAAAACGTGCGAGGGGGACGCTGTCAGTGTATGTCACTTGTACATCGCGCCGCCAGACCACTACCGGCGGGTATACCCCGGATTTTGGCTTTCCGATGCGGGTTATCACATGGGCCAAATATTGCATTCCTGGCCCGGTGCTATGGTTCCGTTACACACACAAACAGGCGTAAAACCCCATGGAGACTCAGCCCATCCGCTTCTTTCACCGCGGCCAGGTGCGCACCGTCACGGATGCCCCGATCACCCGCACGGTGCTTCAATACCTGCGTGAAGACGCACACTGCACAGGCACCAAGGAAGGGTGTGCTGAGGGCGATTGCGGTGCATGTACCGTGGTGCTCGGTGAGCTGCAGGAAGATGGCAGCGTCGGCCTGAAGGCTGTCAACGCGTGCATCCAGTTCCTGCCCACGCTCGACGGCAAGGCACTGTTCACTGTGGAAGACGTGCGCGGCAAGGACGGCACGCTGCACCCCGTGCAAGAAGCCCTGGTGGAGTGCCACGGCTCGCAGTGCGGCTTCTGCACGCCGGGCTTTGTGATGTCGCTCTACGCGCTGTATGAGAACACCGGCAACGAGGCGCCCATCCCCTCGCGCCAGGCCATCTGCGATTCGCTGACTGGCAACCTGTGCCGCTGCACCGGCTACCGCCCCATCATCGACGCGGGCGAGCGCATGTTCGAGCTGCCCTCCCCGGCTGGCATCGACCGCACGCAACTGGCCGAGACGCTGCGCAACATCCAGCGCAAGGACACCTTCAGCTACGCCCCTGTCGGCACCGAGAATGCGCCGCGCTTCTACGCCCCGCGCACCGCCTCAGCCTTCGCCGCCATCAAGGCCGCGCACCCGAACATCCGCATCCTGGCCGGCAGCACCGACGTAGGGCTGTGGGTCACCAAGCAGTTCCGTGAGCTGGGCGACATCCTCTACATCGGTCAGGTGGCCGACCTGTACGCACTGGAAAAGCGCAACGGCTGGATCGAAATCGGCGCTGCCGTTTCGCTGGAAAAGGCCTACGACTTCCTCGCCGCGGACTACCCCGAGCTGACCGAGCTGTGGAAGCGCTTTGCTTCACTGCCGATCCGCAACGCCGGCACGCTGGGTGGCAACATCGCCAACGGCTCGCCGATTGGTGACTCGGCACCGGCCCTCATCGCTATCGGCACGCGCGTCGTGCTGCAGCGTGGCGAAGTGCGTCGCGAACTGCCGCTCGAAGACCTCTACCTCGCCTACCAGAAGAACGCGATGGAAGAAGGCGAATTCGTGGCCGGCCTGCGCATTCCGGTGCGCGAAGGTCGCGATGCCATGCGCTTCCGCACGTACAAGCTGTCCAAGCGCTTTGACGAAGACATCTCGGCCGTGTGCGCAGCACTCGCCATCGAGCTAGACGGCGACATTGTGCGCAGCGCACGCATCGCTTACGGCGGCATGGCAGCAACGTCCAAGCGCGCCACCGAAACCGAAGCCGCCATCACCGGCCAGCCGTGGAACGAAGCGACCGTGCGTGCTGCCATGGCAGCCATGTCGCGTGATTACACGCCGCTGACCGATATGCGTGCCACCGACAACTACCGCCGCATCTCGGCGGCCAACACGGTGTACCGCTTCTGGCTGGAAACCCGTACCGACGCGCCGCTCACGCCCGAACAGATCAATGTGCGTGCGGTCGAACTGAATACCCTCACCGCTGCAGGTAGCGTCAACTAAGTCCGACTGCAAAGAGACATCGTATGAACAAGCAAACCGAGGCCTTCCTGCTGGCGGAAGCCGATATTGCGGCGGCCATTCCTGATCAGCGCGGTGCTGTAGTCGGCATCTCGCGCCCGCACGAGTCCGCCCACCTGCACGTTGCCGGCACCGCCACCTACACCGACGACATCCCCGAGCTGGCCGGCACGCTGCACGCTGCACTCGGCATGAGCACGCAAGCGCATGCGCGCATCGTCAACATGGATCTGGACCGCGTGAAGGCAGCGCCGGGTGTGGTGGCCGTGTTCACGTCGGCGGACATTCCGGGCACCAATGATTGCGGCCCGATCATCCACGACGATCCGATTCTGGCGACCGACACGGTGCACTTCATCGGCCAGCCGATGTTCATCGTGGTGGCCACGTCGCACGATGCGGCGCGCCGTGCAGCACGCCTGGGTAACATCGAATACGAAGTCCTGCCCGCGCTGCTGACGCCGGAAGACGCCCGCGCCGCCGGCAAATCCGTGCTGCCGCCGATGCATCTGAAACGCGGTGAACCGGCAGAGCGCATTGCCGCTGCGCCGCATTCGGAAGCCGGCCAGATGTCGCTGGGTGGCCAGGAACAGTTCTACCTGGAAAGCCAGATCTCGTACGCGGTGCCGAAGGAAGACAACGGCATGCACGTGTGGTGCTCGACGCAGCACCCGACCGAGATGCAGCACATGGTCTCGCACATGCTGGGGTGGCACGCCAACCAGGTGCTGGTGGAATGCCGGCGCATGGGCGGCGGCTTCGGCGGCAAGGAATCGCAATCGGGCCTGTTTGCCTGCTGCGCGTCGCTGGCCGCGTGGAAGCTCGCCTGCCCGGTCAAGCTGCGTCCGGACCGCGACGACGACATGATGATCACCGGCAAGCGTCACGACTTCCGCTTCGGTTACGAAGCCGGTTATGACGACACCGGCCGCATCCTCGGCATCACGTGCGACATGACCTCGCGTGCCGGTTTCTCGGCCGACTTGTCCGGCCCGGTGATGACGCGTGCCATCTGCCACTTCGACAACGCCTACTGGCTGTCGGACGTGGAGATCGACGGCTTCTGCGCGCGCACCAACACGCAGTCGAACACCGCGTTCCGCGGCTTCGGCGGCCCGCAGGGCGCGTTTGCCATCGAGTACATCATAGACAACATCGCGCGCTCGGTCGGCAAGGATGCGCTCGACGTGCGCCGCGCCAACCTGTACGGCAAGGACAAGAACAACGTCACGCCCTATGGCCAGACCGTGGAAGACAACGTCATCCACGAACTGCTCGACGAACTGGAAGCGACGTCCGATTACCGCGCCCGCCGCGAAGAGATTCGCGCATTCAACGCAACGAGCCCGGTACTCAAGCGCGGCTTGGCGCTGACGCCCGTGAAGTTCGGCATCTCGTTCAACGTGAAGCACTTCAACCAGGCCGGCGCGCTTGTGCACGTGTACAACGACGGCTCCATCCTCGTGAACCACGGCGGCACCGAAATGGGCCAGGGCCTGAACACGAAGGTCGCGCAAGTGGTCGCACACGAACTGGGTGTGGCCTTCACCCGCATTCGCGTGACGGCAACGGACACCAGCAAGGTGGCCAACACGTCAGCCACGGCGGCATCGACCGGCAGCGACTTGAACGGCAAGGCCGCGCAGGACGCCGCACGCCAGATCCGCGCACGCCTGATCGCGTTTGCCGCAGAACACTACGAAGTGCCCGTCGAGACCGTCGCCATCGTGGGCGATCAGTTGGAGATTGGCGCACGCCGCGTACCGTTCAACGAGCTGATCAACAAAGCCTATGTTGCCCGCGTGCAATTGTGGTCTGACGGTTTCTACGCCACGCCCAAGCTGCATTGGGATCAGTCCAAGCTGAACGGTCGTCCGTTCTACTACTACGCGTACGGCGCCGCCGTGTCGGAAGTAGTGGTGGACACGCTCACCGGCGAATGGCGTCTGCTGCGCGCTGACGTGCTGCACGACGCCGGCCGCTCCATCAACCCAGCGCTGGATATCGGCCAGGTGGAAGGCGCGTTCATCCAGGGCATGGGCTGGCTGACCACGGAAGAACTGTGGTGGAACAAGAACGGCAAGCTGATGACGCACGCGCCGTCCACCTACAAGATCCCGACCGTGAACGACTGCCCGCCGGACTTCCGCGTGCGCCTGTTCAACAACGCCAACGTGGAAGACAGCATCCACCGCTCCAAGGCGCTGGGCGAGCCGCCGCTGCTGCTGCCGTTCTCGGTGTTCTTTGCTATCCGCGATGCAGTGGCCGCCGTGGGTGATGGCCGCACCAACCCGCCGCTGAACGCCCCGGCGACCAGCGAGGAAATCCTCAAGGCCGTCGACGCCATCCGCAGCGCCCCGCTGTCCGCTTGAGCCGAAGTACGGAGACCGTCATGGACCACACGCAACTGCGCCCGTTCCGTTTTGCCGACGTGCTTGCCACCGTGCAAGCGGGGCAGCCGTGCGTGCTGGTCACGGTGACGGACGTGCAAGGCTCCGCCCCACGCGAGCCGGGCACGCTCATGCTGGTGTGCACCGACGGGTTCTTCGGCACCATCGGCGGTGGCCATCTCGAATGGCGTGCCATGGAAATCGCGCAAGCGATGATGGATGCACCCCAAGCCATTGGCGACGCCCGCCGCCAGTTCGTTCGCATTCCACTCGGCCCGGCATTGGGCCAGTGCTGTGGCGGCGTAGTACGCCTGTCGCTGGAGCACCTCGACGCACGTGACGCGGAGTGGATCGCCCTGGCCGACGACGCCATGCGCCAGCGCCGCAGCCTGCGCCGTTTTGTCTCCGCAGACGCGGCTATGCATGTTGAAGCAACGATCGGTGATGCGGCAGCAGCAGGCGTTACGCTCGACGCCAGCGGCTTCACCCAAACGGTGTTGCCACCCGACATGTCGATCGTGCTGTGCGGTGCCGGCCATGTCGGCCACGCCATCGTGCGCGCACTCGCGCACCTGCCCTGCCGCGTGACGTGGGTGGACGAACGCGATGCGATGTTCCCGTTCCCGACGGAAGTGCCGCCGAACGTCGTCATCGAATCCACCGATACGCCGGAAGCCGTGATCGACAACGCGCCTGCCGGCAGCTACTTCCTGGTCATGACGCACAACCATGCGTTGGACCTCGCTCTGTGCGAACGCATCATGCGCCGCACGGACTTTGCCTACTTCGGCCTGATCGGCTCCAAGACCAAGCGCGCCCGCTTCGAGCACCGCATGGTGGAGCACGGTGTGGACCCGGCACGCTTGCCGGAAATGGTGTGCCCGATTGGCGTGGCAGGCATCGTGGATAAGGCGCCGGATATCATTGCAGTATCCGTCGTCGCCCAACTCCTGCAGGTGCGTGAGCTTCAGCAGCACGCGCTCACCACAGCCAGCGGTGGAGCGGCGGTCCCTTACCGCGTCCCCACACCCGTCTGATTATGCCGCTCTCGCCCACCCTTGCAGAACGCATCGCCACCAGCCCGAAAGCCGAACTGCACATCCACATCGAAGGCTCGCTCGAACCCGAACTGATGTTCGCGCTGGCCGAGCGCAACGGCGTCAAGCTGCCGTATGCCTCCGTTGAAGAAGTGCGCGCGGCTTACGCCTTCGACGATCTGCAATCGTTTCTCGACCTCTACTACGCCGGCGCCAGCGTGCTGCTCACCGAGCAGGACTTCTACGACATGACCGCCGCCTACGTGGCGCGTGCGCTTGCCGACAACGTCCGTCACGCCGAAATCTTTTTCGACCCGCAGACGCATACCGCGCGCAACGTGCCGATGCACGTGGTCATCAACGGCATCGTCCGCGCGCTGGATGACGCGGAGCGCGAGCATGGGTTCTCCAGCCTGCTGATCCTCTGCTTCCTGCGCCACCTAAGCGAGGAAGAAGCATTCGCCACGCTGGAAGCCGCCCTGCCCTACATCCAGGACCCGGCCAACCGGATCATCGGTGTGGGGTTGGATTCGTCCGAGCGCGGCAACCCGCCGGAGAAGTTCGCGCGCGTGTTTGCCGAGTGCAAGAAGCTCGGCCTGCGCCTGGTCGCCCACGCGGGTGAAGAAGGCCCGGCGCAATACGTGATCGACGCGCTCGACATCCTGAACGTGGAGCGCATCGACCACGGCGTACGGGCCATCGACGATGCCGCACTCGTCAAGCGCCTCGCCGCCGAGCGCATCGCGCTGACGGTCTGCCCGCTGTCGAACGAGAAACTGAAGGTCTACCCCGACTTGCGCGATCACTCGCTCAAGCAATTGCTGGACGCAGGATGCGCAGTGACCCTGCACTCCGACGATCCAGCCTACTTTGGCGGCTACATGAACACCAACTGGCTCGCCACCTTCAACGCCCTGAACCTGTCCGCCGCCGACGCCCATGCGCTCGCGCGCAACAGCTTCGAGGCGTCCTTCCTGCCCGAGCAGGACAAAACGATGTGGCTTGCCAAGGTCGACGACCACTGGAAGCACACGCACTAAATCACACACCGCGCCCACGAAACAAAGATGACCACCATGCCTCCGACTTCCAACACCGTTCACGCGTACCGCGGCCGTGTGCTGCATTTCCTGCACGATCCGCAGTATCGCGAGCGCGATGCCTATGAGTATTGGGAAGACGGCCTGCTCGTGGTCATGGGGGGCAAAGTCGTGCAAGCTGGCGACTACGCCGCTCTGCGCGAGAACCTCCCCGCTGGTACCCAACTGCACGACTACAGCGGCAAGCTGATCGTGCCGGGCTTTATCGATACGCACGTGCACTTCCCGCAGACGGACATGATCGCCTCCCCGTCGCCTGGGCTGCTGCATTGGCTGGAGACGTACACCTTCCCGGAAGAACGCCGCTTCGAGAGCGAGCAGTACGCCGCGGGCGTCGCCTCGTTCTTCCTCGATGAGTTGCTGCGCAACGGCACGACCAGCGCGATGGTGTGGAGCACCGTGCATCGCGGCTCCGCCGAGACGCTGTTCAGCCAAGCGCAGCAGCGCGGCATGCGCCTCATTACCGGCAAGGTGATGATGGACCGCAACTGCCCGGAATACCTGCAAGACACGGCGGAATCCGGCGCACGTGATTCGGCGGATCTGATCTCGCGCTGGCACGGCAAGGATCGCCTGGCCTACGCCATCACGCCGCGCTTCGCGCCCACCTCGAGCGAAGCACAGCTGGCGGCCACCGGCGAGTTGGCCAGGCAGTACCCGGACGTCTTCATCCAGACCCACGTTGCCGAAAACCCGGACGAAGTGAAGTGGGTGGCCGAGCTGTTCCCGAACGCACGCAGCTACCTGGACGTGTACGACCGCTACGGCCTGCTGCGCAAGGGTGCCTTCTACGGCCACGCCATCTGGCTGGACGACAGTGATCGCCAACGCATGGCGGAATCCGGCGCTGCCGTGGCGCACTGCCCCACGTCCAACCTGTTCCTGGGCAGCGGCCTGTATAACTTCCACAAGAATGATGCACACCGCCTGGCGCTGACGCTCGCCACCGACGTGGGCGGTGGCAGCTCGTTCTCGATGCTGCGCACGATGGGTACGGCGCACAAGGTTGCGCGCATGGGTGGCTATCACCTGACCGCACTGCGCATGTTCTACCTGGCCACGCGCGGCGCCGCCGAGGCACTGGGCTGGGAAGACCGCATCGGCAGCTTCGTCCCGGGAGCGGAAGCCGATTTCATCGTGCTGGACCCAGCCGCCACGCCGTTGCTGGCACGCCGCAACGCGCGCTCGGAAACGCTGGAAGAACTGCTGTTCTCGCTCGCGCTGCTGGGCGAAGATCGTGCCGTATCCGCCACGTACATCCAAGGCGAGCCGGCCAAGTTTGCGGTTGGCGCCAACGCCTGATCCACTTATAATCCACGCTTCCATTGGGGAGTAGCCGCCCGGGGTCGATACCCTGGGGGCCACGTCAACAGACTTGACCGTCGTCGCAATGACTGACGGTTATGGCGTGGTCAGCCGCACCCGAATCTGCTCACGATCCGTAGCGAGCAGCCCGAGGTTGGACCGAGAAACGCAACCGTACATGGGTACGGTGAGCATCGCAGGTTCAAGATCGGGTTGCGCAGTAGGATCGGGTGTGGATTCGACGGTGACGCGCCTGGCGAGACCGATGACACACCTCTGCGGATAGGGCCGGCAGCGGTGCGTCATTGGTTCGCATACGGCCCGGACACCACCACAACATGGAAGCCTTCCTCGTCTCCACCGGCATCGTCGCGCTCGCTGAAATCGGCGACAAAACCCAACTGCTGTCGATCCTGCTGGCTGCGCGCTTTCGCAAGCCGGTCCCGATCATCATCGGCATCTTCGTCTCCACGCTAGTCAACCACGCGCTCGCCGGCGCCGTCGGCGGCTGGATTACGCATGTGCTCGGTGAAAACGTGCTGCGCTGGATTCTTGGCGCCGCCTTTATCGCCATGGCCGGCTGGATGCTTGTCCCGGACAAGCTCGACGACGAAGAGGCACCGAAAGACACGCGCGGCCTGGGCATCATCGGCACCACCATCGTTGCGTTCTTCTTTGCGGAAATGGGGGATAAGACGCAGATCGCCACCGTGGCACTGGCAGCGCGCTTTAACGACGTGGTTTCTGTGGTGGCTGGCACGACCATCGGCATGCTGCTGGCCAATGTGCCGGCAGTGTTGATGGGCAACAAGTTCGCGTCACGCATGCCGATCAAGCTGGTGCACCGGATTGCAGCGTTGATCTTTTGGGTGCTGGGGGTGTTGGCGTTGTTGGGCGTTGGCAAGTAAGGCAATAAATAGCCTTCATGCCATACAACAACGCTTGAGCCATACAGCCACTCCGGATCTTCTGATCTTTTCGCTGATTTGGCATCCAAGATTAGAAAGGCATGGCGGCGGTCAGAAACGATGCGTGCAGGATAGGCGCACGCATCGTGGTTTCTTGAGCACAGGTTGCGTTGTTACGCTTCTCGCTTGGAGCTCCTCTCTACTATCGACGCTTAAGAGCATCTTCGATGCTCTTAGCACTGCCGATGTCACCCTCCACTCTTAGCTGTTTGGCAATCGCTTGATAAGCGCTCTGGTTGTTTTTGCTCGGCGGGTCGCAAGCTAGCGTGTTGACAGCCCCGAGGTTCGCAAATACTGCTTCCTTCAGCGTCAACTTCAGAGCTCTTACCTTATTGAAGTCACTCCACATTTGGTTGGCCGAGACTGGAAAATCCTTATTTCTAAGCATAATTTCATTGTCATTCTCATCACTGTCGGCGCCCGAACTCCAAACATCCTTGCTTGCATTCCACGCACCTCCACATAGCCCACCGGTGTTCATACTTACTATGCAGCCCGTGTTTGTCTCCAGCGCTGGGCAGTATTGCCGGCTATCGATTGTTGACTCTTGATCTGAGGCCACCTGTAGCCTACCAACTCTAAGAACATCCAAAACAGCATAATTTCCAGACGGTGATATACGCATGTTATGCACGTTCTGATAAACGACACCACCAACCGGAGATAGAGACTCTTTTTCAAAGAGGACAATTTTATTTCCTGAACTCATCGAAAAGGTAGCAGTCGCCCACCCTGATTCAAAATCATTTGTCCTTGGATTCTTTCGAGCAGGAGAAGAAAACTCCAAGGATGATCCATTTTTAAATTTCACAATTTCATCAGAAGCACTAGCTTGACAGAAAATCAATAGTGTTGCGCATGAAATAGAAATAAATGCTCGCGTAATTTCCATATCTTCTTACCAACTAGGAGAGTTTTGCCTTCAGAGCTGCATATCGCGCAGGAGAAACAGAAGTTCCGCTAACCACAGCCATGACTCGAATATGAGCGTATCGCTCAATTAACTCTCGCTCGTATTCCGTGCGATTTTCCAGCCAGTCTTCTGGGTTTCGAGGCGCGGATGGGTGCGCTGCGAAAAGCCCGTCAAGTGCCCTACCGATGTCGCGCAGCACGAATGCGGGCCTGTTTACATGTTGATCGAGCGCTGTTGCTCGGCCAAGATCCGATGAAAAATAGGACGCAACCGTGTACTGATAGTTGACTGGCCTCTTTGGAAGAATCTGTTTTCTAAGTCGATCAATAAAATCCATAACTTGCTTGGACTCGAAAGATGGATCCGTAATCGCATTCGCTATCACAGCCAAAGGAGTATTCCCAACCGACTGACCAAAGTTTTGCTGCGAGCAATCTTGTCTAATAATTTGCTTTAGCTGCCTCCCGATTAGCTTCTGGCCAAGCGTCAAATGGGGATGCTCGTAGAACATCTTTGCGGCCTGACCACTGCCCTCCACTGTCCATCCGCACCTCTCAAAGAGTCGCGCGTACTCCTCCTTGTTTTGTTCTTTGAACTCAGAAACCTGTATAGAAAATTCACCACGCCCCTCGGGGTTGATGGCTTTTTTCATAGCCCCAGCCGTTAGAACCTCGCTGTCATAAGACTGGACCGCATCCAGATTACCTTCGTTTCTGGACATCGCAATTAATATTCGATGTTCGCTTTCACTGATAACTTCATCAGCCAACATCTTCGAAATCACTTCCGATTTTCCCAAAGGTCGATTCCCCCAGAAAACAGGGCTATACTGTGAGCCAAGTCGAGTGACTTTAAATTTATTCTCAAAGCAACACCCGCACTCACAATCGTCTTGTCTCAACAAGAAATTCCCCACCAACGCCACCGGGTGAATGTGGAACACGGCTGGCCCAGGTAGATTCGGTACGCCTTTCTTCACCTCCTCCCACCACGCCAGCGTCTCAATGCGCTTGAGTTCCGCTTCATGATGCGACAGGGACTGCGTGCGCGCTTCCATTGCCTCAACCAACTGCCTCCACTTGCCCGGATTTGCCCACTCGCTCTCGTGCTTAACAATCAACCGCGACATCCGCTCCATGTCCCACGGATAGTGGCCAGGCATGCTTCGCCCCCCGAGGCACAGTTGGTCCGCCGCGTACTTGCCGTCTCCAGTAGAGAACACTGCGCGGTAGACCTTCGCCATCAGTGGGCCAAGCTTGCCTAGCGAGGGCCGACTAGGTACGTCGGCCTCGATCGCGTAGTCGATATATGCCTCGGTGGTAGCAAACACCGTATGCGTGTGGTCGTGCATATCTTCGATGGTCTCGAAATCGATCCACGACTGCGCGAACTCACGCGTTGCACGGCCACCTGCAAAGCACTGCTCGCGCACCCACCCACTGATGTCTTGGCCCTGCATATTTGCGCCGTTCACTTTCCACCAGTTCAGTTTGCGGCCGTCGCCGGGGCCAGGTGTGGTTTCCATATATCGGTTCTCGGGATGCTTTGCTAGTGCGGCAAAGGTCCGAACCAAGGTGACGTCTGTGCGAGGTGCGTCCTGGCCCTCCTGAAGGGGCGCCTTGTACAGCTTCGTGCCTTTTCCCACCCGCAGGATCGTGGGTTCGCTGGACATTCCAAGCTGTTTCCAAGCGTTGGGCTGGAATGAATGGTTGTTGATCCAGTCGCGCCCTTGCTGAAGGAACGGCTTGATGTCGTCCCCACAGAACACCTCGATGTGCACCATGCGATCAGAGGTTCGCTGGTTAAGTGAATCGTGGCGGCCAAGATGGCCAATTAGATCGCCTGCACTAACCCTGTGAGGCTCAGGCATCACCACGACCTGATCGAATGCGGCATCGGGCAGTATCTTCCGGGCCTCCAGTTGTCCTAATGTGTTCTTGCCAAGGTAAATCCATTTGCCAATCAGATCGGCCGTGAACACGTATCCGCCGGCCTTGGGTGGATAGGGCTGGACACCTTCCGCCTCTACGATTTGCCCCCACTTTTTTTCTCGCTTGCCGATGCGGACTTGCGCGCTTCGCGGCAGGATTGCCACCGGTGCACTGTTGGCGGCAGCGCCTGTCCGCACGCGCAACCCAATGTGTTCGGGCGGCGAGGCTTGACCGGCGGGTCCATTATGGGGACGGTCACTGGCGTGCGCAGTGACTTCAAAACGGATCGGCCAGTTAGAGGCTGTAGAAAGTCAACCGACTGTCCCTAGGGAACTCCATGACATGCCGTACGAGCACGAAGCTGGTGCTGTACGCCGAGTCAATGATGGGCTCACCACCGGATACCTGTACCTGACTGACGGGATAGTTCCGATCGAGCCGGTAAGCGATGACGTGCCCATCGGCGATGCAGCGAATGCCACTCCGCAAATCAAGCTTACGACCCGCTCCCGCTTCGGTTATATGGATGCCGCCGTGCCACATCCCCTTGTTGCTAACCAAATAGGCGCCCGCCTCGTGTTCAGCCAGCAGACGGTAGAGTTCGCGTTCGTCGGTGAATTCGGCAGCCTTGCCGCCGTTGTCTTGCGTCTTCTGGCGCAGCGGGAAGGTGAAGCGCAAGCGCTTAAGTGGCGGCGCGCTTGGCGGACTGGTCGGAGTGCTACTTGCCATGGCTTACCTCCAATTCTCATGAACCCATATGTGCGATGAAGGCTGACCATAGTTGGGTTCAGCGAGAACGAGAAGGCGCAGGCAGCTCGTGGCACCAAATTTTGCGAATGACGGTGAGTCGGTAACGGCTGTTGCAACTCGATTTCGTCCAGACGAAAAAAAACGGGGCCTTAGCCCCGTTCAACCCTCACCGGTCATGTCACCCGCTAGGGAACGAATGACATGCTCCGATAAACCGTTTCTGTTGTTGCTCTTGCTCTGGCAAGCGCCTCAGTTGGTCTTGGCGCCGCCTTCAAACCACTTGGCGATGATCGTGCGCTCGTCGTCGGTGATGTTCGTGACGTTGCCCAGCGGCATCAGCTTCTGTTGCACCACCTGCTGGTAGACGAGCTGTGCGTGCGCAGACAACTGGTCCGGCGTATCGAGCAACACGCCCTTAGCCGGAGAAGGCATCAGAGTAGGATGCGCCGAGTGACATTGGTAGCACCGCGCGGTAACGACTGCCTGTACTTTGGCGAAGTCCGAACCGCCAGCGGCTGCCGGAGCGGCTGCAGCAGGTGCAGAAGCACCACCTTCTGCCGCTGCTGCGGGCACTACCGCTGCCGGTGCTTCTGCCACAGGGGCTGCCGGACGCTGCACCGGCGCCAGCCACACCGCCACGCCCAGCAGCACTGCAACGCCGGCTGCCGGATAGGCCCAGTTCACCACGCCCTTGTGCTTCAGGATGAAGAACTGACGGATCAGCACGCCAGCCACCATGATCAGAATCAGCACAGCCCAGTTGTACTTGAACGCGTACGTCATGCTGTAGTGGTTCGACAGCATCGCGAACAGCACCGGCAGCGTGAAGTACGTGTTGTGCACGCTGCGCTGCTTGCCGCGCTTGCCGTGGATCGGGTCCGGCTTCTCGCCAGCCTTGAGCGAGGCCACCACCTTGCGTTGCCCCGGGATGATCCAGAAGAACACGTTGGCGCTCATGATGGTCGCGATCATCGCGCCGATCAGCAGGAATGCTGCGCGGCCCGAGAACAGGTGGCATGCCGCAAACGCAGCCAGCGCCACATAGATCGCCACCAGAATGCCCACCACGCGGTCGTTCTTGCCGAACACGCGGCAGATGGTGTCGTACACCAGCCAGCCAACCACTAGGAAGCCCAGCGCCAGCAGCACCGCCGTCGCCGCCGACATGTCGAACACGTTGCGGTCGATCATGTAGACGTTGGCGTTGAACAGGTACACCACCGTCAGCAGCGCAAAGCCCGACATCCAGGTGGAGTACGACTCCCAGTAGAACCAGTGCAGATGATCCGGCAGTTGCTTTGGTGCCAGCAGGTACTTCTGCGGGTTGTAGAACCCGCCGCCGTGCACGGCCCACAGCTCGCCGTCGACGCCCTTGTCCTTCAGGTCCGGTGCGGTCGGCTTGGTCAGGCTGTTATCCAACCAGACGAAGTAGAACGACGAACCGATCCACGCGATCGCGACGATCACGTGCAGCCAACGCAAGAGCAAGTTGGCCCAGTCGAGGATATAGCCTTCCATGATGACTCCCTGCCCTGTTAGCTACCGCGATAGGTCGAATACGACCACGGCGACACCAGCAGCGGCACGTGGTAGTGCGCGCTGGTATCGGCCACGCCAAAGCGCAGCGTCACCACGTCCAGGAACGCGGGCTCGGGGAGTTTGACGCCGGCTGCGCGGTAGTAGTCGCCCACCGCGAAGTCCAGCTCATAGACGCCGGTCTGCAGCGCGTCGCCTTCCAGCAGCGGCGCATCGCAACGGCCATCGTGATTGGTGCGAACCGATTTCACCGGTTGGCGTTGATTGTCGACAATCTTGAACAGAGCGATCGCCAGGTTTTGACCCGGCGTGCCTGCAGCGGTGTCGAGCACATGGGTAGTCAAGCGTCCCATTTGTCTTCCTCTGTAGTTCGAATTTTCAGAAGCGCCGCTGCCTCCACTTGCACCTCGCGCCAAACCCTTGCGTGACAAGGGCTGGCGTCGGGGCCCGCTCGGTACGTGCTGAGCACGCATCCCGGCGCGCGTCCAGCCGGTTTACGCTTGCCGCCCATGCCTGTTACCCAGACTGGAGGGGACATGCCAAACCGGCAAAGCCGTCGCTCGTTCGGGGTCCGACTCCGTGCTTCCGCCGTGTCCCTAGACCGGACTCGAAACAGGGATTTCCCTAGTTTGTCGGATTCCTGAACGCATTTTGTTGACAATATTGAAGGCGCCCACGAATAATTGTCAACAGATTTTCGCAGCAGCTTATGCGGCGCTGCACTACTGAAAGACAGGTCTGCCATGTCCAAGAATCTCAAGCTGGTCTCCACAGAAACGACGTCCAAGCCTGGCGCCAAAGCATCGGGAGCAACGCGCATGTCGGTTGAAGAGCGGATGTACCACGAGATCTACGATGCGATCATGGAGCACCGTCTGCCTCCGCGCACCAAGCTGACGGAGCATGCGCTTTGCGAAATCTATGCCACCGCACGCCACACGGTGCGCAAGGTCTTCTCCCAACTGGCCGCCGATGGCCTGGTTGATCTGGAACCGAACCGCGGCGCCTTCATTGCCGCCCCTTCCATCGACGAAGCGCACGCCATGTTCGAGCTGCGCCAGATCCTCGAGCGCGCGGTGCTTGACAAGGTTGGCAACAGTGCCAACCCCAAGGCCACCGTCGCGCCCCTGATGGAACTCGTCAAGCAGGAGCGCCAGGCCTTCGTGACGCACGATCGCCCACGCTGGATCCGCCTCTCGGCCGAGTTCCACGTTGCGCTGGCCGAGCAGTCGGGCAACCCGCTGGTGGTCGAAATGATGCGGCGACTGGTGTCGCGCACCACGCTGATGATCGCCAGCGTCGAAGCCCCGGGCAACAACGCTTGCTCGTTCGACGAGCACCTCGACATCCTCAACGCACTGGAGCGCGGTGACGCCAGTGCTGCCCAGGCCCACATGGCCCAGCACTTGCAATGCTGCGCGGACCGCGTGCGCCCGGAGGCGCCCGCTGATTTCGATCTGCGTTCGGTATTGGGCCCGCGCGGCAGCGGCGAGAAAGGCTAAGTCTAGGACCGGTTTTGCTGTATTGGGCGAGCTGGCACGACAGAGGCCGGCCGCCACAAGCCGGACGCCCGTCCGGCTCACCACCCAAAGGAGACGTATATGGCAAGCAGCACCCTCGCCGCCCCCACGGCGGATCTGACCAATGAGCGCGTGGCCTATGGCCGCCTGCTCGCATTGGGCCTGCAACATGTATTGGTGATGTATGCAGGCACCGTGGCAGTGCCGCTCATCGTCGGCGGTGCACTGCATCTGCCCAAAGAGCAGATGGCCTTCCTGATCAACGCCGACCTGTTTGCTGCCGGTCTTGCCACGCTCATCCAGGCGTTCGGCATCTGGAAGTTTGGTATTCGCATGCCAGTCATGATGGGGGTGACCTTCGCCTCCGTCGGCCCGATGATCGCCATTGGTACCGACCCCACCATCGGCCTGCTGGGTATCTACGGCGCGGTGATCGCGGCGGGGATATTCGGCATCATCGTTGCGCCGCTCATGGGGCGTGTGCTGGGGCTCTTCCCACCGGTCGTAACAGGCACCGTCATCACGCTGATCGGCATGTCGCTGATGGGCGTGGGCATCAACTGGGCTGCTGGCGGCCAACCGACCAAGAAAGCGGTGGTCGACGGCGTACTGCAAACCGTACCGAACCTCGAGTACGGCAACCTGGGTAACCTCGGCATCGCGGCGGCGGTGCTGGTCATCATTCTGCTGCTGACCAAGTACGGTAAAGGCCTGATCGGCAACATCGCCGTGCTGCTGGGCATCGTGATCGGCACATTCATCGCCATGGCTTTCGGCAAGGTGAACTTCAGCGGCATGGGCGATGCCGACTGGGTGGCCGTCATCACGCCGCTGCACTTCGGCATGCCGACCTTCCACTTTGGCGCCATCGCTTCGATGTGCATCGTGATGATGATCACGCTGGTGGAATCGACCGGCATGTTCTTGGCCCTGGCCGAGATCACCGGCAAGAAGCTGTCCACCGATGACCTGACCCGCGGCCTGCGCGCTGACGGCCTGGGCACCGTGATCGGCGGCCTGTTCAACACCTTCCCGTACACCTCGTTCTCGCAGAACGTGGGGCTGGTGACCGTCACGGGCGTGCGTTCGCGCTTCGTGGCAGCCATGGGCGGCATCATCCTGATCGTGCTGGGCCTGTTCCCGAAGATGGCGCACATCGTGGCTTCGGTGCCTTCCTTCGTGCTGGGCGGCGCGGGCATCGTGATGTTCGGCATGGTGGCGGCAACGGGCGTGCGCATCCTCGGCTCGATCGATTTCAACAAGTACCGCCACAACCTGTTCATCGTGGCCATCTCGATTGGCTTCGGCATGATCCCGACGCTGGCACCGACCTTCTTCCAGTACCTGCCGCATTGGCTGGAGCCAGTCACGCACAGCGGCATCGTGCTGGGCACGCTGGTCGCCGTCACGCTGAACCTCTACTACAACGGCATGCAGTCGGCCGAGCACGCCATGCGCGACGCTGCTGCCAACACTCACGGCACGGAGTAACTGCATGAACAACGCCACTGTCGCGCACAACGACCCGCTCCTGATTGCCCGTCATGCCGACGTGCTGGTCACGATGGATGCGCAACGCCGCGAGATCCCCGACGGCGCCCTGGTGGCGCGCGGTGGCGTGATCGAATGGGTGGGCGCCACGGCCGATCTGCCCGCGCAGTATCGCGATGCCATCGGCCAGCCCAACGTGCGTGTGATGGAACTGCGTGACCACGTGGTCACGCCCGGCTTCGTCAACACGCACCACCATATGTATCAAAGCCTGACGCGCGCGCTGCCCGCTGCGCAGGATGCCGAGCTGTTCGGCTGGCTCACGAATCTGTATCCGGTGTGGGCGGGCCTCACGCCCGAGATGGTGCGTGTATCCACGCTCACGGCAATGGCGGAACTGCTGCTCTCGGGCTGCACAACCTCCAGCGACCACCTGTACCTGTACCCCAACGGCAGCCGGCTCGATGATTCGATTGAAGCCGCGCAGCAGATCGGCATGCGCTTTCACGCCGCACGGGGCAGCATGAGTGTCGGCCGCAGCCAGGGCGGCCTGCCGCCGGACCGCGTGGTCGAAGGCGAAGAAGCCATCCTCAAGGAAACGCAGCGCCTGATCGAAACCTGGCACGACGCCGATCGCCACTCCATGCTGCGCTTGGTGGTGGCGCCGTGCTCGCCCTTCTCGGTCTCGCGCGATCTCATGCGCGAATCGGCCAAGCTCGCGCGCAGCTACGGCGTGTCGATGCACACCCACCTGGCCGAGAACGATAACGACATCGCCTACTCGCGCGAGAAGTTCGGCATGACGCCAGCCGAGTATGCGGAAGACCTCGGTTGGGTCGGCCGCGATGTCTGGCATGCGCACTGCGTCAAGCTCGACGCGCATGGCATCGACGTGTTCGCACGCACCGGTACGGGCGTAGCGCACTGCCCATGCTCGAACATGCGTCTGGCCTCAGGCATTGCGCCGATCCGCACCATGCGGGACGCCGGCGTACCCGTCGGCCTGGGCGTGGATGGCAGCGCCTCGAACGACGGCGCACACATGCTCGGCGAAACGCGCCAGGCGATGCTGCTCGCCCGCGTCGGCTTTGGTCCTGCAGCAATGAGCGCACGTGAGGCGCTGGAAATCGCCACGCTCGGCGGTGCCCGCGTGCTCAACCGCGACGATATCGGCGCGCTTGCACCCGGCATGTCTGCTGACTTTGTCAGCTTCGATCGCCATCAAGTCAGCTTTGCTGGTGCCGACCACGACCCGGTTGCCGCATTGGTGTTCTGTGCCCCGTCCAACGTGGCGCACAGCGTGATCAACGGGCGCGTGGTCGTCGAAGATGGCCGCCTGACCACGCTGGAACTCGATGCCCATCTCACGGTTCACCGGAGGCTTGCGCTGGAACTGGCGCAGGCTGCCCGGGCAGTTCCGGCCTGACGTGATGGAGCCTTGCCTGTTTCACGACGTTGCCCGCAGCTCTGCGGCGTTCCCGCAACGGCACGAGCCCAGCAACTTTCAAGCGGCAGGGCCATGCAATCACGGGAACAACATCTATTCGTGATGTCGTGAATTTGGAAAGTCTCATTCCACTGCCTGACCGGTGTTGTATGAAGTCTCCTCGACATGAAAAAACCATGACAAACAATAACTATCCGCGCGATCTGATCGGTTACGGCAAGAACCCGCCCAATGCAAAGTGGCCGGGTGGCGCGCGCGTAGCACTGCAATTCGTCCTCAACTACGAAGAAGGCGGTGAAAACTGCGTGCTGCACGGCGATGCGGGCTCGGAGCAGTTCCTCTCCGAGATCATCGGTGCGGCCGCTTACCCTGCTCGCCACATGAGCATGGAAGGCATCTATGAATACGGCTCGCGTGCGGGCGTGTGGCGCATCCTGCGCGAGTTCGAGAAACGTGGCCTGCCGATGACGATCTTCGGCGTGTCGATGGCCTTGCAGCGCCATCCGGACGTGACACAAGCCTTCGTCGACCTCGGTCACGAAATCGCCTGCCACGGCTGGCGCTGGATCCACTACCAGAACGTTGACGAAGCCACCGAGCGCGAACACATGCGCATTGGCGTCGAGATCATCCGCCAGCTGACCGGCAACGCGCCGCTGGGCTGGTACACCGGCCGCGACAGCCCCAACACGCGCCGCCTGGTGGTCGAGCACGGCGGTTTTGCCTACGACGCCGACTACTACGGCGACGACCTGCCTTTCTGGACCGAAGTCGAAGTCTCGGGTGGCGAGCGCAAGCCGCACTTGGTGGTGCCGTATACGCTCGACACCAATGACATGCGCTTCGCCAGCCCGCAAGGCTTCAACACCGGCGACCACTTCTACCAGTACCTGAAGGATGCCTTCGACGTGCTGTACGAAGAGGGTGACCCCAACGGCCTGGCGCAGCCGAAGATGCTGTCGATCGGCATGCACTGCCGCCTGCTGGGCCGCCCGGCGCGTTTCCGCGCGCTGCAGCGCTTCCTGGATTACGTGCAATCGCACGACAAGGTGTGGATCTGCCGGCGCATCGACATCGCGCAGCACTGGATGCAGAACCACCCATACGGCCAACAACCGGCCAAGCAACCCGTTTTGAGCACCACAGCATGAGCCAGACCACCTACACCCTCTCCCAACTCAACGGCATGGACGCATCGCAGTTCGTGCAAGTCCTGGGCGGCATCTACGAGCACTCGCCATGGGTGGCTGAACAGACCGCAACGCAACGCCCGTTCGCCTCGGCCGACGCGCTGATCGCTGCCATGCGGCATGCCGTGGATGCGGCCGGTGAAGCACCGCAGCTCAAGCTCGTCCGTGCTCACCCGGAACTGGCGGGCAAGGCTGCCGTGCGCGGTGAGCTGACGGCGGAGTCGACGCGCGAACAGAGCGGCGCGGGTCTGAACCAGTGCACGCCAGAGGAGTTCGCACGCCTGCAGGCACTCAACGCCCAGTACAACGAGAAGTTCGGCTTCCCGTTCATCCTGGCAGTGCGCGGCTACGACCGCCACGGAATCATCGACAACTTCAGCAAGCGAGTTGAGAACGACCGCGACACCGAGCTGCGTACGTCGCTGGAACAGATTCATCGCATCGCCGGTTTCCGTCTGAACGATTTGATTTCAGGTTAACCAATACAACCACGCTGTGGGTGCGGTGTCATGGGGCATGGGACACCGCCCGGCATGGAGCCTGACCGGCCGGCCTGCGATCGCATCAAAGAATGCGGCGCAACCTGCAGTGATCCTCAACAACAAAGGAGGTAGCAATGCAGTCGAAATTCAAGCGTGGTGCTGCCGCGCTCGCAGTGGCATCCGCGCTGGGGGCGTTGAGCGCCGGCGCACAAGCGCAATCGTCCGTCACGCTGTACGGGCAGGTCGACAACTGGGTGGGGGCGACCAAGAGCCTGGGCGCATCCGACCGGGCCTGGGTGGTCAACGCCGGCGGTATGTCCACATCGTATTGGGGCATGAAGGGTAGCGAAGACCTGGGTAACGGTCTGAAGGCCATCTTCACGTTGGAAGCGTTCTTCCGCCCGGACACCGGCAAATCCGGCCGCTTTGATGGCGACACGTTCTTCGCCCGCAATTCGTTCGTCGGCCTGCAGTCGAGCACCTGGGGCTCGATCAAGCTCGGCCGCGTGACGCCGCCGTACTTCGTCTCGACGATCCTGTTCAACCCGTTTGTTGATTCGTACACCTTCTCGCCGATGGTGTTCCACACCTACCTGGGCAACGGTCTGAGCGGCCCCGGCGGCATTTCGGGTCTGGTGGGCGATTCGGGTTGGAACAACTCGATCCTGTACTCCACGCCGGACTTCAACGGCCTGACCGGTAACTTCATCTACGGCGCAGGCGAGCAAGCTGGCCACAATGGCCAGAACAAGTGGGGCGGCAACTTCCTCTACTTCCACGGCAACTTCGCAGCCACGGCAGCCTTCCAGCAAGTGCGCTTCGATTCGAACCCGGGTGACCTGAACAGCCTGGTGGCGGGCTTCCAGCGTCAGTCGGCAGCACAACTGGGTGCAACGTATGACTTCGGTGTGGTCAAGCTGTACGGTCAGTACCAGTACATCAAGAACACGATCGCTTCGGGCGACGCCAAGAGCAACGGCGGCCAACTGGGCGTGTCGATTCCGGTCGGTCCAGGCAGTGTGCTGGCGTCGTACGCGTACACGAAAACCTCGGGTGCAGCTGACGTGAAGCGCAACACTTGGGCAGTCGGCTACGATTATTCGCTGTCCAAGCGTACCGACGTGTACGCCGCTTACTTCCGCGACAAGGTCTCGACCCTGTCGTCCGCCGACACCTTCGGCGTGGGCATCCGCGCAAAGTTCTAAGCGATTGCTTTCCTTGTCACCGCCCGCGTATCGACAGCGCGGGCGGATCCTTCAAACGGCGTTCCGGGGCTCGGGCGCCGTTTTTTTACGCCTGCAGACCCTGATCACCCTGATCCCGAACCCACCATGAAAGACGGCGCCTGAATCGCTTCAGGCGCCGTTTCTCATGCTTCATTCGGGCCGCCACATGCTGGCGGCCCTGGTTTGGTGATCAACCGATCAACGTGCCGCCGACACGTCTGCCACCGCCAATGCCGTCATGTTGACGATACGGCGCGATGTGGCCGACGGGTTCAGGATGTGCACCGGCTTGGCTGCGCCCAGCAGGATCGGGCCCACCGTCACGCCCTGCCCGCCCGTCATCTTGAGCACGTTGAACGTGATGTTGGCCGCGTCCAGCGTCGGCATCACCAGCAGGTTGGCGCTGCCGGCAAACGCGCTCTTGGGCAGGAAGTGGTGGCGGATGTCTTCCGACAACGCAGCGTCGCCCTGGATCTCGCCTTCCACTTGCAGCTCGGGCACCTCCGCCTTCAGCAGGTCATACGCCGCACGCACCTTGCGCGCCGACGCGCTCTTCGACGAGCCGAACATCGAGTGTGACAACATCGCCACCTTCGGCTCCTGGCCGAAGCGGCGCACTTCCTCTGCCGCCAGCTTGGTGATGTCGGCCAGCTCTTCAGCGGTCGGGTTCTCGTTGACGAACGTATCCGTGATGAACAGCGTGTGCTTCTCCAGCATCAGGCCGTTCATGGCGGCGAACACCTTGGC
This sequence comes from Ralstonia sp. ASV6, assembly GCF_016429285.1. Lineage (GTDB taxonomy): Bacteria > Pseudomonadota > Gammaproteobacteria > Burkholderiales > Burkholderiaceae > Ralstonia > Ralstonia flaminis. The sequence continues at coordinate 17,548 of NZ_JAELUI010000025.1, read as the reverse complement.
ATTCGGGGCCAGGCCGATCACGTCACGCACGTGCTCCAGGTGCGCATCGAAGCGGCCGACCGTGCCGCACAGCATCGCGTCGGCATCGCCCAGGCGCACCAGCAGCGCGCCGATCAGCGTGTTCGAGCGGCGCAGCGCCGACTTGGCCATGTCCGGCGTCACACCGTTGCGCCCCATCAGTTCGTGATACGCGGTGTGGTACTGGTGGTAGCGCGCGTCATCTTCCGGGTTCACCAGCTCGAAATGCACACCGGCCTTCAGGCGCAGACCGGCCTTCTGGATGCGCATTTCGATTACGTGCGGGCGGCCGATCAGGATCGGCTTGGCCAGGCCTTCGTCCACCACCGTCTGCACGGCGCGCAGCACGCGTTCTTCTTCGCCTTCGGTGTAGACAACGCGTTTCGGATTGGCCTTGGCGGCCGAGAACACCGGGCGCATGGTCAGACCGGTGTGGTACACGAAGTCGCTCAGTTGGGCGCGATAGGCGTCCAGATCCTTGATCGGGCGCGTGGCCACGCCGGACTCTTCTGCGGCCTTGGCAACTGCCGGTGCGATCTTCTCGATCAAGCGCGAATCGAACGGCTTCGGAATGATGTAGTCCGGACCAAAGTTCAGGTCCTGACCGGCGTACGCCTGAGCCACAGCGTCGTTCGTTTCCGCCTCTGCCAGTTCAGCAATGGCCTTCACGCACGCCAGCTTCATCGCTTCCGTGATCTTGGTAGCGCCGCAATCGAGCGCGCCGCGGAAGATGTACGGGAAACACAGCACGTTGTTGACCTGGTTCGGGTAGTCCGAACGGCCCGTGGCGATGATGCAGTCCGGGCGCGCGGCCTTGGCCACTTCCGGGCGGATTTCCGGCTCGGGGTTGGCCAGCGCCAGGATGATCGGCTTCGGCGCCATGGTCTTGACCATGTCGGCCGTCACCACGCCGGCCGCCGAGCAGCCGAGGAACACATCGGCATCGCGCATGATGTCGGCCAACGTACGGGCCGACGTGTCTTGCGCATAGCGCGCCTTGTTCGCTTCCATCTTGGCGTCACGGCCGACGTAGATCACGCCCTTCGAGTCGACCACGTAGATGTTCTCGCGCTTGACGCCCAGGCCCACCATCACATCCAGGCAGGCAATCGCCGCGGCGCCCGCGCCCGACACCGCCACCTTCACCTTGGCGATGTCCTTGCCAACAACCTTCAGGCCGTTGAGCAGTGCCGCCGACGAGATGATCGCCGTACCGTGCTGGTCGTCGTGGAAGACGGGAATGTTCAGGCGGTCACGCAGCTTCTGCTCGATGTAGAAGCACTCCGGCGCCTTGATGTCTTCGAGGTTGATACCGCCCAGTGTCGGCTCCAGCGAGGCGATGATGTCGACCAGCTTGTCCGGATCGCGCTCGGCCAGTTCGATGTCGAACACGTCGATGCCGGCAAACTTCTTGAACAGGCAGCCCTTGCCTTCCATCACCGGCTTGCTGGCCAGCGGGCCGATATCGCCCAGGCCCAGCACGGCGGTGCCGTTGGTGATTACGCCAACGAGGTTGCCGCGCGAGGTGTACTCAGCCGCTAGCGCCGGATCTTGCTCGATCGCCAGACACGGATACGCCACGCCCGGCGAGTACGCCAGCGACAGATCGCGCTGGTTGATCAGCGCCTTGGTCGGGCGCACTTCAATCTTGCCGCGCGTCGGGGCGCGGTGGTATTCAAACGCGGCGCGGCGCAATTCGGCCTCGGCGCCCTGGTCTTGGGAATCGGGCGAGGCGTCGTGAAGCTTGTCGTTCATATCGATGAATCCTGATGGAGCCTGATGAGGAGTTCCGCAGATGAGACGCACGTGCGCTCAGGCAGAAACTCCCCGAGACGATGTGGCAAAAAACAGTGGGGACAGAGAGAAACCGGGAGCAAGGCCGCAGGCGTTGCGGTACACCGTCAGGAGGGTGGCGACGGCGCGCAGGCTGCGCCGGCCAGGGGTGGCGGTCGGCGCGAGATGGGATGGAGTGACAACGCTCAAGCGAGGGTACGGCTGGCGGCCCGCAAATTAGGTCATACATTCTAACGTAGACCGCCTGCCAAAACCCACTCGGGCGCACTACTTAGCCGCCGGTTTCACTGATGGATCAACGGGCAGCTCCACGACGATGGGCTGCGCGTTCGGCGCCGGGAAATTGGCAAAGGCGCTGCGAATCAGGTAGGGCATCACTGCGGTCAGGGAACCGTCCCCACCCTGGGTCTGCGCCGTTACCTGGTAGACGCGTTTGCCCGATGCAGCCTCTTCAATGTCAACGTGATAGGCATAGAACGGCACCTGCACGTTGGTGTCGACATACTGCGGACCCCACGGGCCCCAGGGTCCCCACGGACCACGCCACGGCCCCCATGGGCCAGGGCCCCAGTACGGATCCGGGTAGACCGGCTGGCGCACCTGCACAAGGCGCGTGGCGGTCGAGTAATTCAGACGGACAAGATAGCGTGCACTGGCACGCGGCGCACTGGTAAAGCCGCGAGCGGCCAGTTGATCGGATGTCCAAGCCTCGTAGGTCTGGTGCTCCAGATCATTTTGCTGCGCTGCAGTGTGCTCAAACGCATACGTGCGCGGCGGCGCGTCTTCCCAGCCGGGCTGCTTGAACGCGGTGACCTGGCTGGTGACGGTGCTCGCGCAACCCGCCAGCAGGCTGGCTGCCATCAGCGCGCCGGCTATCGGCCAGATGCCGGATGGTTTGATCCTCTTGGCCCAATTCCACATAGAAAATCCCCCTACTCTTCAATCAGACAGGTTCCGACGCGCCCGCAAAGCGTTGCGCCCGGCCTTTTCCTCAGAGTCACGCTTTGCGCTGAAGATTCCCGCCAAGCGCCTGAGTACAATGGTCTTTTGCGTTCCGCTACGAGGATGTTACCGATGTTGCGCACCGATACTGCCGTGACGATTTACCGCAAGGATTACGCCGCCCCCGCGTTCCGCATTGATGAAGTGGCCCTGGAAATCGACCTGGTGCCCGAGCGTACCCGCGTCGTCAACCGCCTGCGCATGACGCGCACGGCCGCCGGCAAGCCGCTCGTGCTGATGGGCGAAGGGCTGGAACTGGCGGGCGCAACCGTCGACGGCCAGGCGCTGCCCGGCCTGCAAGCCAACGGCGACACGCTCACCATCGATGCCGTACCAGCGGAGGTCGGTGCCAGCTTCACGCTGGAGCTCACCACCTACTGCAACCCGGCTGCCAATTCATCGCTCATGGGGCTGTACGTCTCCAACGGCAACTTCTTCACGCAGTGCGAGGCCGAGGGCTTCCGCAAGATCACCTACTTCCTCGACCGGCCGGATGTGATGACGGTCTACACCGTCACGTTGCGTGCATTGAAAGCCGACTACCCGGTGCTGCTGTCCAACGGCAACCTCGTCTCCGAGAGCGATCTGCCGGACGGCCGCCACGAAGCCGTGTGGCACGACCCGTTCAAGAAGCCGTCGTACCTGTTCGCGCTGGTGGCAGGCAAGCTCGAATGCATTGAAGAACGCATCCAGTCCGCCTCGGGCAAGGAAAAGCTGCTGCAGGTGTGGGTGGAAGCGCAAGACCTGGGCAAGACGCGTCATGCGATGGATTCGCTCATCCACTCGATCCATTGGGATGAGCGCCGCTTCGGCCTGGAACTGGATCTGGACCGTTTCATGATCGTCGCCGTGGGCGACTTCAACATGGGCGCGATGGAGAACAAGGGCCTGAACATCTTCAACACGAAGTACGTTCTGGCCAATGCGGAGACCGCCACCGACGTGGACTTCGCCAACATCGAATCGGTGGTCGGCCACGAGTACTTCCACAACTGGACGGGCAACCGTGTCACCTGCCGCGACTGGTTCCAGTTGAGCCTGAAGGAAGGCCTGACGGTGTTCCGCGATCAGGAGTTCTCGGCGGACATGGCAGCACTTGCTGGCAACGAAGCCGCCGCCGCAAGCGCCCGCGCCGTCAAGCGCATTGAAGACGTGCGCCTGCTGCGCCAGGCACAATTCCCAGAAGACGCGGGCCCAATGGCCCACCCGGTGCGCCCTGACAGCTACGAAGAGATCAACAACTTCTACACCGTCACGGTGTACGAAAAAGGCGCCGAGGTTGTGCGCATGTACCAGACCCTGCTCGGCCGCGACGGCTTCCGCAAAGGGATGGACCTGTACTTCCAGCGCCACGACGGCCACGCCGTCACGTGCGATGATTTCCGCGCCGCCATGGCCGATGCCAATGGCCGCGACCTCACACAGTTTGGCCGCTGGTACAGCCAGGCCGGCACGCCGGTGGTTGCCGTGGAGGGCCACCATGATGCCGCCACGCACACCTACACGCTCACGCTGCGCCAACGCTGCGAGCCGGTCGGTATCGAGATCAACAGCGGCATCCAGAAGCAGCCGTTCCACATTCCGTTTGCTGTCGGCCTGATCGACAGCCAGGGCCGTGATCTGCCGCTGCGCTTGCGTGGCGAAACCGCGTCGCCTTCGTCCGTCACCACGCGCGTGCTCGACTTTACCGAGACCAAGCAAACCTTCGTCTTCGAAGACGTGACCGAGGCGCCGCTGCCCTCGCTGCTGCGTAATTTCTCAGCGCCGGTGATCGTCGAATACGACTACATCACCGAGCAGCTCACCTTCCAGCTCGCGCACGATTCCGACCCGTTCAACCGCTGGGAAGCCGGCCAGCGGCTGGCCACCGATACACTACTGCGCATGGTGACGGACATCCAGCACGGCCGCACCCCTGTGGTCGACCCCGCACTGGTGGAAGCACTGCGCGCCGTAGTGGCCGATGCCTCGCTCGACCCTGCCTTCCGCGAGCAGATGCTCATCCTGCCCGCCGAAAGCTACCTAGCCGAGCGCATGGACGTGGCCGACCCGGCCGCCATTCACACCGCACGCCGCACGCTGCGCCGCACGCTGGCGGAAAAGCTCAACGCCGAACTGCTGCGCGCCTACCAAGACAACCAGACCGAAGGCGCCTACTCGTCCGATGCCGTGTCCGCCGGCAAGCGCGCGCTGAAGAACATCGCCCTGGGTTACCTGGTGGAAACCGAAGCCCCCGAAGCGTTGGCCCTGGCCGAACAGCAATACGCCCGCGCCACCAACATGACCGACCGCATGGGCGCGCTGTCCGCCCTGGTCACAAGCTACGCGCCGGGTCGCGAAGCTGCGCTGGCGGACTTCTACACGCGCTTTGCCGACGACGCGCTCGTGATCGACAAGTGGTTCTCGCTGCAGGCCATGCAACCCGGCGCTGTCGGCAAGCCAACGTTGGAGACCGTGCGCGCGCTGATGGCACATCCGGCCTTCACGCTGCGTAATCCGAATCGAGCACGCTCGCTGATCTTCAGCTTCTGCTCGGGCAACCCGGCACAGTTTCACGCGGCCGACGGTTCAGGCTATGCCTTTTGGGCCGAGCAGGTGCTGGCGCTCGATGCCATCAACCCGCAGGTGTCCGCCCGCCTGGCACGTTCGCTGGACCGCTGGCGCAAGTATGTGCCCACGCTGCGCGACGCCATGCAGGCTGCGCTTAAGCGCGTGGCCTCGCACCCGAGCCTGTCGCGTGACGTGCGCGAGATCGTCGGCAAGGCACTGGCGTGAACATTGCGTCAGGTAAAATCGCGCCCGTCTCAGGAGAACCCATGAAGCGCATCAACCTCACCCGCTACCTGATCGAAGAGCAGCGCGAGCACAACACCATCCCCGCCGAGTTGCGTCTGCTGCTCGAAGTCGTGGCACGCGCCTGCAAGGCGATCTCGCACAGCGTCAACAAGGGCGCCCTTGCTGGTGTGCTCGGCTCGGCCGGCACCGGCAACGTGCAAGGCGAAACCCAGCAGAAGCTGGACGTGATCGCCAACGAAGTCCTGCTCGAAGCCAACGAATACGGCGGCAACCTGGCCGCCATGGCCTCGGAAGAGATGGAGTCGTTCTACGAGATTCCCCATCGTTATCCGAAGGGCGAATACCTGTTGCTGTTTGATCCGCTCGATGGCTCGTCCAACATCGACGTGAACGTGTCGATTGGCACGATCTTCTCGGTGCTGCACATGCCCAAGGCCGGCGAGGCCGTGACCGAAGCCGACTTCATGCAACCCGGTGCCAAGCAAGTCGCCGCCGGCTATGCCGTGTACGGCCCGCAGACCACGCTGGTGCTGACCGTCGGCAACGGCGTGCACATGTTCACGCTCGACCGCGAAATCGGCAGCTTCGTGCTGACCAGCCGTGACGTGAAGATTCCTGCCGACACGAAGGAATTCGCCATCAACATGTCGAACATGCGCCACTGGGCCCCGCCCGTGCGCCGCTATATCGACGAATGCCTGGCCGGCACCGAAGGCCCGCGCGGCAAGGATTTCAACATGCGCTGGATCGCCTCGATGGTGGCCGATGTGCATCGCATCCTCACGCGCGGCGGCATCTTCATGTACCCCTGGGACAAGCGTGAACCAGGCAAAGCCGGCAAGCTGCGCCTGATGTACGAGGCCAACCCGATGGCATTCCTGGTGGAGCAGGCTGGCGGTGCCGCCACCAATGGCCAGCAGCGCATTCTGGACATCCAGCCCGAAAAGCTGCACCAGCGCGTGGCGGTGGTCCTGGGCTCGAAGAACGAGGTGGACCGCGTCACGCAATACCACCTCGAGGCCGAAAAAACGGCGTAACAACGCCACTTGAGGCCGTCATTACAGCGACGCTTGCAGGGCGACAAAAAGTTCTGTTAGAATCGCTGTTTCCGACGCCGCTGTAGCTCAGTCGGTAGAGCAGCGCATTCGTAATGCGAAGGTCACCAGTTCGATTCCGGTCAGCGGCACCAGAATTCAAAAAGCCCAGTCTTCATCGACTGGGCTTTTTGCTTGGCTCTTGCTGCGCCATGCAGGCACGAAACAGCCGATAGAAGTGCTCGCACGATTTAGCACTGACCGACGCATCAAAGCGCTGCCGATAAGCCCCGCGCTCGGCACAAACAACTCCAGCAGCGAGGCTCCCGCAGCTGCTCGGTCGCACAGACTCCCACACAGACTTTTAGCCAAAGCGCCTGCCGCAGACGCAGTACTTGAGCCGTCTATCGACAGCTTGTAGCGCCTACCGCAATCCACTCTGGACCGCGTTTCGTCAGCGAACCAAGACAACGCTGGTCCGGTCTGGGCGGGGATTACAAAGAAAAATGGGCGCGCCGTGTGGCGCGCCCATCCGTGATTCCTTCCGGGTTCCTGCACGCGCTATCGGTAGCGTGCTGGAACCTGGGTCGGAACGTATTTCACACTTAAGCTCAGTTGTACGTGTACACCGCGCTCTTGAGGCTGTTGTCCAGCATGCGATAGTTGAACAGGATCGAACGCGTGCCGGAAGTCGTCAGCGCCGGCACCTGCTGTGAGTTCGGCAGGCCAATCACCACCGAAGTCGCACCCCTGGCCACATTGGTTGACGTGCCATAGGTGCCCTTCAAGTCCACCGTGACGGCGGCACTGCCGATCTGCTGGGCCGATGGGTTCTGCGCCCAATCCACCGTCAGCGAGGACAGCACGCCGTTGGTAGCACTGTTGGACGGGTTCAGATCCGCCTGCGTCTGGTTGCCCGCCGTATTCCACGGCAGGTTCACTGCCTGCGTTGCCTGCACCAGATCCGTCAGCAGCGTCTTGTAGTAGACGCGGTCAGGCGTGGTCTGCGAACCATAGAACAACTCAACCTTGTATCGCGCACCCTTCGTAACCGGAGTCGAATCCAGGGTATCCGACGCCTGCGCCCATACCGGATTGCTGAAATCGCTGCGCGGGGCAGCCAACGTGGTCGCATCACTCCCCGTCAGGCCGACCGTGCGGGCGAACCAAAAGTTGGGGCAGTTGTATGTGGCCGTGCCGCCGTTGCTGCAACGGGTGGTAGCCGGGACCACACCAAACTTGTTGCTCACATCCATGTATTGCTGAGTCGGCTCGTTGCTGTCGCCGGTGGGCGCGATATAGACGAGGCCACTGGTCGGCAGGCCCGGCCCGGTCACGCGCGCAAAATTCAGGTTGCCGTTGCTGTTGACACTGCCCGGGCCCTTGGCGTTGATCCAGAACTGGATGCCGGTCTGGAAGTGGCTATAGCTGTTGCTGTTGGCGCTCGTGCCGGCGAAGCTCGGATTGACCTGCTCGACCCGGCGAACCTGCAGTCGGTCGATCACCTCCACCGGCTGTTGATTGCCGACGACCCACCAGTTGGACGGGTGCGCGCTCGACGCGCCAGAGGCGATGTAGCGCGCCAGCACGATGATGTTGCCCGGGTTGCCGTTGATGTCTAGGTACTTGATGTTCAGCACGGCCTGATCGTACGTGGGCGACGACGGGGAGCCAGCCGGATAGAACGCCATGACTTCCGGCACGCTGAACTTGGCACCGGTCATAGCGTCGCTGGTCAGCGTGCCAAAGAGCCATTGCCCGAAGGCGTAGCCGTTGTGCAGGAAGGCGATGCCGCCGGCATTGCTCGTGTCCGATGCAATGTTCTGGCAGGCAGGCGCCAGCGACGTCACCTTTGGGCCACCTTGCGTAGCGGGCAGCGTGAAGTCCGTACCCAGCACGCGCTGCGAGGTCGGCAACGCGAAGCAAGCGGTCAACGCATTCGCCAACGCCTGCGCGCCCTGCGGCAGGCTGGAAACGTTTTTGGCCGGCGCAGGCAGCGCCGACCCACCGCCGGTGGCGGTGGCCAGCGGTACGGGCGTACCGTCGACCGTAGCCAGCTGCAGTTGGCCTGTGGCCGGATTCTTCGATACCGTTACCACATCCAGAATTTGGTCAGCCGTATTGCCAACGCCGGATGACGTCGCAGCGGTAATGCTGGTGGCAAACGGGTCATAGTTGGTCGGCGCACCGATGGCACTCAGCACCGACGCCAATTGCGCCACCACATTGGCGGTGACTGCCTTGAGCGCGCTTGCATTCACCGTCTTTGCGTTGACCAGCGTCAGCGGGTTCCCATCCGGTGAAAGCTGCGCCAGGATCGCGGTGGTCAGCGGGGTGGCGTTGAGCGTAAGCGGCGTGCCAGCCGGTGGCGTGGTTGTCGTCACGCTGGCCAGCGGCGCGGTATTGCCGGTCGGATCGGTCACGACCACGAAGAACGGTGCCGTCTCGCCAGATTTCAGCGTGCAGGTGTAAGTCCCCAAGGCCGTGGTCGTGATGCTGGTTTCCACGCACGGCGAATTACCCGTGCTGTCAGTCACGGCAACGTTGGCATTCGCCAACGCACTGCCGGTTGCAGCCGTACCGGTCAGGCTGGCCGACGCCGGCGTCGCGGTGCCGCCCGTGCTGCCACTGCCACCGCTGTCCGACCCGCCACCACAACCGGCAACCAACGTGGCGGTTGCCAATGCGATGGCCGTAGCGGCCAAACCCACGCGCCAGGTGCGGTTGACGTGCCCTGCTTCCATAAATCCCCCTGTTCTCGTTCGACGAGGCTTGTCGTGCTTCGTCGATATTGGAAACGCCGGGCACCGCCCTCCCTGGGTATGCGCCAGCCACGCATTCCACCGAATTTCTTCACAATGTGAATGCACCCCGGATAGTAAGAAAAGCATCTCCAGAGGCACATCCCCAGTTCGGAGGATGTCTCTCCAGAGACAGAGCTCCGCCCCAGAGTGAGGAGGTTGGTCTAGAGATGAAAAAAGCCCAGTCTTCATCGACTGGGCTTTTTGCTTTTGGGCCTTAGGAAGCGCCTGAACTACCTCGATCAGGCCGCCGGAATACGCAACTTCTGCCCCGGATAGATCTTGTTCGGGTCCGACAGCATCGGCTTGTTCGCCTCGAAAATCACCGGGTACTTGTTGGCATCGTCGTAGAACTTCTTGGCGATGGCTGACAGCGTATCGCCGCGCTCCACCGTGTGCCATTGCGACTCTTCCGACTCGGTGTTGACCGACATTTGGTCGTCGACTGACTTGATACCGTCAACGTTGCCGCAGCACAGGATGATCTTCTCGCGCGTGGGCTGATCTGGCGCCACGCCGAATACCTTGGCCGCATCGCCTTCCACCTGCACTGACAGTGCCGTGGCGCTCAGGCCCTGCTGGGCGATGTAGTCCTGGATAGCTTGGCCCTTGGCATCGTCGGCGGCCTTGGCAGCATCAGCGTCTGCAGATGCGTCGGCCGGCGCGGCTGCGGCGCTGCCATGGAACAGTTTCTCACCAGCCTCTTTGATGAAGTCAAAAAAACCCATAACGACCTCCATAAGTACACAACGGGGAAAGGGAAAGCATCAGGCGCGGGGCATCCGGGGCGCGCCCGTCGCCGCAGTGTAGCCGCTCGCGTGCGGTGTCTCCATGACAGGCAGGAAGCAAATGCAAACTTTGCAGCACGCGGAACACGCGGTTACATCGGTTACCCCGCATTGCTGCAGCGCAGCAAGATCACTGGCACAATGGTTCTCCATCCGAACCTACAATGCGCCGGAGGGAGCGCATACCGCAGCTCCCCGTCCGAGCCACCCGCCGCCATGCACCGCACGTGGATGAAGTCCATCACCCGGCTGGTTGACGCGTTGACCACGCCGGATTTCGGCCGCCAATCGTGGCCACCCAAGCCGGTCAAGCCGCCCAAGCCCGGCACTCGCCGCGACGGCACACGCCGCGTGCGTGTACCCGCCGTGCCGACACCCACGGCCGGCACATTTGTACGAGAGCAATTCATCTACGAGCCTGAATCACCCGCTGTGGTGGCTCGCCGCCCGGAATATTGGCTGTACACACCGCCCACGCGTGGCAGCAAGCCCCCCGCGCTGATGGTGATGCTGCACGGCTGCAAGCAATCGGCTGAGGTGCTGGCGCACGGCACGCGCATGAATGCACTGGCGGATCGTGAAGGCTTCATCGTGCTGTATCCGGAGCAGCCGCGCCGCGCGCATCCGCAATGCTGCTGGCACTGGTACGACCCCGAACACGCCGGTGCCCGCGAGGCAGACGGCATCTGTCGGCTGATCGAACAAACGCTGGAGCGGACCGGCGCCGATCCGGCACGCGTGTATCTGGCAGGGTTGTCGGCGGGTGCGGGATTGGCCGGCCTGATGGCGCTGCGTCATCCAAAGCTGTTTGCCGCGCTGGCACTGCACTCCGGCCCGGCGCTGGGTATCGCGCGTACGCCCGCCTCGGCGCTGAACCTGATGCGGCGCGGTGCGCGCGTGGATCCGCTCGATGCGCTATCGGCGGTGGTGGACGTTGCCACCTACCCCGGCATGCCGACGATGATCCTGCACGGCCTGCGCGATGACGCCGTCAACCCGGCCAATCAGGCACAGCTGGCCTCGCAGTTCCGTGCGCTGAACCACCTGGGCGACACCACCGGCGTGTCTCGCGAAACCGCACGCGGCGATGGGTTCGTCCTGCGCAACGACATGCGTCATGGCGAATGCATCGTCAGCCTGTGCCAGCTCACGGCAGCCGGTCACGCCTGGAGCGGTGGCGACCCCCGCTACGCCTTCCACGCACCCGGGCCGGATGCGACCTGGCTGTGGTGGCAATTCGCACGACGCCACGTGCGCGAAGCCGCACTGGCAGCGTAGAAAACGCGTCAGAGTCAGAGATCGATCGACTGCTGAACGCCGCCGCGCCCCAGCAACTCGTCGATCAGGCCGTAACCACGCGCGAGACCGGCATCCTCAGCTGCCTCGCGCGTCGGCAACGGACGCTCGTCATGTGAATGCGCGACCAGAGTTTCAACGGCCGTCGGGTCTGCACCCGATTCGCAGATGCGCACAACGAAGTCCCACAACCTCAGCGCTGATGCCGCTTCCTGGTCCGACTTGCGCGCTGCGCGCGGAATGGCCAGCACGTAGACGTCGAAATCCTTGTAAACCTCGGTGCGCCAGTTCGATTCCACGGTCATGTGACCTCCTTGAGAACGCCTGCCTGACAGACACATCGTGTCGACACTGCAAACGCATCCCGAAAAAAACACAGGCCGGTACATGACCGGCCCGTCTTCACAGCATCAGCATTCACCCTTCCTGGCGTGGCCCGGAGGGCAGTGGTAGCGATCATCACGATCACGGCGATCGTGGTCCCAGTCTCGGCCCCGATCACGACCGCGCCAACGGCCATCATCGCCGCGATCCCAACCGCCCTCACGCATCTGCCAACCGCGCGGGCCTTGCTCCCAACGCGGCTCGCGCCAGTGGTAGCCCGGTCGACCGTGCTCACGATAGCCACGACGCCAGACATAGCGACCATCGCGCCATTGCCAGTACCCAGGCACCCATACGTAGCCCGGTTGCATGGCCGGCACAGGCTCATACTGGGGCGGCGGCGGCGCGTACGTCGGGCCAATCTGCACACCGATGGACACCTGCGCCTGCGCAGGCAATGCAATCGACGCCGTCACACCAGCCGCAGCCAGGCACGTGGCGAGAATCCATGCGTTCTTTTTCATCCGGGACTCCTTCTTCTGCAATCGAGCTTGATTCGATCCTAGCATCGGCCTGCGCCGCCTTCCCTAGGGTGTTACGCGGCGTTACCTTCGTTACCGGATGCCGAAATTGTGCTCACGATTGCGTGACGCGGCCCTCGCGCCTCTTCCAGCCATGCACAAAACGCCTGCACCACCTCGTCACCGAGATTGCGTGCTGGGCAGTACCAGTAGTAGCTGCGTGCGGCAAGCGCCAACTCCGGAAATGGCGCGACCAACCGCCCCTCCTCCAAGTCTTCAGTGATGAGTGCCGACGGCCCCATCGCCACCCCAAGCCCATCGATGGCTGCCTGGATCGATAAGTAGAAATGCTCGAACGTGAGCGCGTGCGCGGGCCGCAGATTGGGCACGCCCGCCAGTACAAGCCAGCTTGGCCAGATCGAGGGCAGCGTGTCTGAATGCAGCAGCGTGTGTCGCCGCAAATCCGACGGCGCAACCAGCGGCGTGCGCTTGAGCAATGCCGGGCTGCATACGGGAAAGCGACTTTCATCCAGAAAGCGCCCCGACCGGAACCCCGCGTGGATCTCCGGCCCACCGCGAATGATCACGTCAAAGTTGTCCGGAAGATCTTCGATCTCTTCGATGGATGTGGTGAGCCGCACCTCCACACGCGGAAACCGCATCTGAAATGTCGACAGGCGCGGAATCAACCAGCGCATCGTGAACGTCGGGATGCTGTTCACGCGCAGGATGCGCGCCGCATCGCGATCGCGCACCGACTGGCTGGCCACGCTGATGCGGTCAAGCGCCACACCAATCTCAGAGAGGTAGCGCTGCCCCGCGTCGGTCAACTCAACACGCCGGTTCAAGCGCCGGAACAGCGGCACGCCCAGCCACGCTTCCAGCATTTGAATCTGCCGACTGATGGCGCCATGCGTGACGTTCAACTCCTCGCCCGCACGCGTAAAGCTCAGATGGCGCGCGGCTGATTCAAAGGCACGCACAGCATTCAGTGGAGGCAGCTTGCGCATATCGCGTGAGTTTTTTGCACAGATCGAGTCAGTATATATCGATTGTTGATCAAAATCTGCGGCGATACGCTGTCGACTTCCCACTCAAGCCGCTGCGCTGTCGAGTGAGAAAAATCGACTCGACCTCACCCTCTCCCCCTGCCCATCGTGACTCCCATCGTCATCGCCCTGGTTCTGTGCGCTGCCCTGCTCCACGCCTCGTGGAATGCGCTACTGAAAAGCGGCTCCGACCGCCTGCGCGCGATCACGCTCATGACACTGGCATCCGGCGTTGCCGCTATCCCGATGGCGATCGCACTTCCGTTGCCGGCCCCAGCTGCGTGGCCGTACGTAGCGTTGTCCGCTGTGCTGCACGTCGGCTACAACGTGTTTCTCGCGCGGGCCTATCGGTTCGGGGAGTTCGGACAGGTGTACCCGATCGCGCGCGGCTCATCGCCGCTGCTGGTGACCATGGGTGCTGCGCTGTTCGCAGGTGAAATGCCCGGCGTCATTGCGCTCGCGGGCGTGGTGCTGGTGAGCGGTGGCATTCTCAGCCTGGCGCGAGGCCGCAAGGCGGACCTCGGCTCCACGCTCGCCGCACTGACCACCGGTGTATTCATCGCGTGCTACACGGTGTGTGATGGCATTGGCGCGCGCGTGGCCGGCAACGCGAATGCATATTCCGCATGGCTGTTCATGCTCGATGGCCTGCCGATGGTGCTGCTCTATCGCGCATGGAAAGGCCCACTGAACATCGATCTGCGCGACACCAACACGCTCAAGACATTTGGCGGCGGCGTGGTCTCGCTCGTCGCGTATGGCATCGTCATCTGGGCCGTGACACTCGCGCCAATGGGGCCGGTGTCGGCCCTGCGTGAAACGTCGGTGGTGTTTGCCGCACTGCTCGGCCGCTTCTTCCTGAAGGAATCGCTCACGGCGCGACGCCTGTCGGCCTGCTCGGTCATTGCCTTCGGTGCTTACTGCCTCGGGCACCCGGCGTGAGCACAGCGCTCATGCAGCGCGCGGCGGGTATTTGACTTCCAGGATGTCGATCTGCTCGACGCCCGCGGGCGTGCGCAGCGGCACCGTATCCCCCTCACGCGCCTTGATGAGCGCGCGCGCAATCGGCGAGATCCAACTCACATAGCCCTTATCGAGATCGACCTCGTCCATGCCGACGATGGTGACGGTGGTCTCCTCTCCGGCCTGGTTGGCATAGGAGACGGTCGCGCCGAAGAAAATCTGATCGTTGTCGCCCTGTAGGCTGGCATCGACCACTTCCGCCTTTTCGATACGGCGCGTGAGGAAGCGGATGCGCCGGTCGATCTCACGCAAGCGCTTCTTGCCGTAGAGGTAATCGCCATTCTCGGAGCGATCACCATTGGATGCAGCCCACGACACGATGCCGACCACCTCGGGCCGCTCCGTGTCGATCAGATGCATCAACTCCGAGCACAGGCGTTCATAGCCGGCGGGCGTGATGTAGTTCTTGGAGCCCGGCGGCAGCGGCGCTGCGCCCTCGGGCAGATCGTCTTCGTCGTCGCCGGAGTCTTCCCGGACGAAAGCCTTGTTCATGGTAGAAGCAACGTGGGTTCAGAGCCCCATTATAGAAAGCTGGCCCCTTCCAGAAGAAAAAGTGAAGAAGGGGGTTCACAAGGTCGGAAAACTCTGTATAATCTCATTTCTCGGTTGCGGCTGTAGCTCAGTTGGATAGAGTACTTGGCTACGAACCAAGGGGTCGTGGGTTCGAATCCTGCCAGCCGCACCAACCTAATAAAGGCAAAAAGGGCTTCCAGAAATGGAAGCCCTTTTTGTTTGCCCTCTCGCTCATCGCCTCTCGTTGGCAAGCTGCGCACGCGCCACAAGCGCAAGGCGCCGACAGGAAAAGCAGGCCAAAAAAAAAGGGATCAATAAGCCGGGTTTACAGGCCTCACCCCCTTCTCGGCATTACGCACATCGCAATGCGTGAATCGCCACTAGACTCCCTGCAGATCACATGTATAATCGCGCCCTTCGGTTGCGGCTGTAGCTCAGTTGGATAGAGTACTTGGCTACGAACCAAGGGGTCGTGGGTTCGAATCCTGCCAGCCGCACCAACCTGATAAAGACGAAAAGGGCTTCCATTTCTGGAAGCCCTTTTCTTTTGCCGGCGCCTCCTCCATCAGGGTGCTGCGCGCACGGGCCACAAACAAAAAAGGCGAAGCCAGCCGGCCTCGCCTATTCGCGCATCATTGCCTCTCGCCGGCTAATCGCCGCGGTCCCGCGCAATACGAATCACATCGGGGTTACGCCGCAGCGCGCGCATCACGTCGGCCAGATGCACACGGTCGTGCACCTGAATCAGGAACGTCATGTACGTCGCCTCCTGATTGCCCTCTTGCTCCATCGACACATGCGCCACGTTGGCATCGGCCGAGGTCAGGTCTGCTGCCACGCGCGCAAGGATACCCTTCGTATTGCGCACGAGCACCTTGATCGACACGTCGAACGCACGCGTGGTGTGCTCGGCCCACATGACATCGATCCAGTGCTCCGGATCCTTGCTGTGCAGGCGCTTGGCCACACGACATTCCTGCGCATGGATCTGCAACCCCTCGCCCTTGCCGATGTAGCCCACGATGGAATCACCGGGGATCGGCCGGCAGCACGACGAAAACACCATCGCCATGCCCTCATCACCGCTAACGGTGACCGCAGGTGCCTCTTCGTTGGCGAAAGTATGCACGGCGGCCATCAGGGCTTCGTCGCCTTCGTGCCCGCCCTCTTGCAGCACGATCTCAATGCGGCGTGCAATCACGGCCGGCACACGGCGGCCGAGCGCAAGGTCTGCAAAGATATCTTCGCGGGCCTTGTTGCCCGTCCATTGCACGATGCGTTCCCACACCGGCGCGGGCACGGCCTTCATGTCGATGCCGATCTGGCGCAGCGCCTGCTCCAGCAAGCGCTCGCCAAGCTGGATGGCTTCATCAAGCTTGGCCGTCTTGAGGAAATGTCGGATCGCCGCACGCGCCTTGCCGGTGCGTACGAATGTGAGCCACGCCGGATTGGGCTTCGAGTACGGCGCCGTCACCACTTCGACGATGTCGCCGTTCTTCAGCTCCGTACGCAGCGGTAGAAGTTCGTTGTTGATCTTGACTGCCACGCACTGGTTGCCCAGGTCGCTGTGCACCGCGTAGGCGAAGTCCAGCGCCGTCGCGCCACGCGGCAACGCGCGGATCTCGCCCTTGGGGGTGAACACGTACACGGCATCCGGGAACAGGTCGATCTTGACGTGCTCCAGAAACTCCTGCGAATCCCCGGTCTGACTCTGGATGTCGAGCAGCGACTGCAACCACTGGTGGGCCTGCTGCTGGGCGCGGTCAGGCTCGTCCTGATGTTGCTTGTACATCCAGTGCGCGGCCACGCCGGCTTCCGCAATCTGGTTCATCTCGCGCGTGCGGATCTGGAACTCGACTGGCGTGCCAAACGGCCCCACCAGCGTCGTGTGCAGCGACTGATAACCGTTGATCTTGGGGATCGCGATGTAGTCCTTGAACTTGCCGGGCATCGGCTTGTACAAGCTATGCAGCGCGCCCACGGTCATGTAGCACTGCATCTGCGTGTCCACCACCACGCGAAAGCCATACACATCCAGCACCTGCGAGAACGACAATTGCTTGTCGTGCATCTTGCGGTAAATGCTGTAGAGCGTCTTCTCGCGCCCCGTGAGTTCTGCCAGGATGCCCGCATCGGCCAGCGCGCGCTGCGCCGTCTCAAGAATGCGCGTCACCACCTCGCGACGGTTGCCGCGAGCCGCCTTCACGGCCTTTTCGAGCGTCGCGTAACGGAATGGCGAACCGATACGGAAGCTCAGTTCCTGCAGTTCGCGATATGTGGTGTTCAGGCCGAGTCGGTGTGCGATCGGCGCGTAAATCTCCATCGTCTCGCCCGCGATGCGGCGGCGCTTTTCGGGCGGCACGTGGTCGAGCGTACGCATGTTGTGCGTACGATCGGCCAGCTTGACGAGAATCACGCGCACATCGCGCGCCATCGCAAGCAACATCTTGCGGAAGCTCTCAGCCTGCGCCTGCTCGCGGCTTTGGAATTCCAGCTTGTCCAGCTTGGTCAGGCCGTCGACCAGTTCCGCGACCTTGGGGCCGAATTTCTCAGCCAGCTCGCTCTTGGTAACCCCCTGATCTTCGATCA
>NZ_JAELUI010000259.1 GCF_016429285.1 Ralstonia sp. ASV6 | reverse complement strand
CTCCTTGGCATCTTCCTGCCAGCGGAACAGCGGTTGGCCATGCTGGGCGACGACGATGGCGACCAGGTAGCGCGGATCGGCCAGGATGGGCGCCGTTTCGGGCATGTCGCGCAGGTCTACCTTGGGCGGCTGGCCCGATAGCGCATACGCCGCCAGTTTGTGCGTGAGCGCAAAGGTGTCGGAGTGCGTGCGCGGGAGCTGGTCGATGCTGTACAGGTATGGAGCGAGCGCCACGCGCGCGCTGGACGCCATGACGTGCGCCTGCAGGTGCACCTGCAGCGTCTGCGCCAGTTCGGGCTTGATGGTGCCCGAGGGAATCATGTAGCGCGTGTGGGCCAGGATGGGCGCCGCAATCAGCAGCGCATCGTATTCAATGCCACCCGAAGTGAGCACCGCCGACTCGGCCAACGTCTCGGCCTGTTCGGCCAGCACGTCGGAGGCTTCCTCGTTGTGCTTGAAGAGGTGGTCGAGTGCCGCGTCGAGTGCGGTCTGGCTGCCGTTCTTGAGCAGCCGGGAAAGACGTTCGGACAGCCGTTGTTCCCAGTAGACGTCTTCGATGCGACTGCCTGACGCATCGAGCGCCAGCGCATCGGCGACGAGCCGTTCTGCATCGGGGGAAAGACGTTGGGGGGCCTTGGAGCGGAATCCTGCCATGCTGTGCCGTACCGGTCGATTGGAAAGAAGGGGCGTTATTTTACCCTTGGTCGCTGCCGCGTGATGCTTTGTCAGCGAAACCCCTAAGGCTTGACGGCGGGCGCCGACGCTTCAGCCGCCACGTCATGGGTCGCAGCCGGGGCGGATGCCGCAGCGGGTTCTGATGCCACCGGCATGCTCGCGGAGGCCGTTGGTGCAACGGCGGAAGCGGGCGCCTCCATGGGTGGAGGCGGCGGCACGGGCGCAGCCGTTACGGCGGGTGGGGTTGTCGCGGCGGCAGTCGGTGCCTGGGCATCGGTCTGTGGCGCCTTGAACAGAATGTAAAACACGGCGGCCGCCACGACGAGTAGGGCGAGGACCACTTTGGCCATGGGTGTGAAGCTCCTGCGTATGAAACGATCGGGCGATGGCCGGACATGGGACGCCACGCGGCCTATTCGGCACACTCTACCAAAGCACGCCCACTCGTTGGAACATCGTCACCTTGTTTGATTTGGCTGGCAATAAAAAAGCCGGCTCTAAAGAGCCGGCTTCCGATCTGCTACAGCGCAGCGGGTTGGTTTAAGCGGCCAGCAACTGACGCAGCACGAACGGCAGGATCCCGCCGTGCTTGTAGTAGTCGACTTCGATCGGCGTGTCGATGCGCAGCAGCACTTGCGCACGCGTGGTCTCGCCGTTGGCGCGCTTGATCACCAGGGTGACGTCCTGTTGCGGCTTGATCTCGCCGTCCAGGCCTTCGATGTCGAAGGTTTCGTCGCCGACGACGCCCAGCGATTGCACCGAGTCATTGCCCTTGAACTGCAGCGGCAACACACCCATGCCGACCAGGTTCGAGCGGTGGATACGTTCGAAGCTGCGTGCGATCACGGCCTTCACGCCCAACAGTTGCGTGCCCTTGGCGGCCCAGTCACGCGAGCTGCCCGTGCCGTACTCTTCGCCACCGAACACGACCGTCGGCGTGCCTTCGGCGATGTACTTCATGGCCGCATCGTAAATCGACATTTGCTCGCCGCTCGGCTGGAACAGCGTCTCGCCGCCTTCCACGCGCGAACCGTCGGCCTTGGCCGGGATCATCAGGTTCTTGATGCGCACGTTGGCGAACGTACCGCGCATCATCACCTCATGGTTGCCGCGGCGCGAGCCGTAGCTGTTGAAGTCGGCCTTGAGCACGCCGTTGGCCAGCAGATACTTGCCGGCGGGCGACGTTTCCTTGATCGAGCCGGCCGGGGAGATGTGATCGGTCGTCACGGAATCCCCAAACACGCCCAGTGCACGGGCGCCCGAAACCGATGCCGAAGCTACGGCCGGCGTCATGCCAAAGCCTTCGAAGAACGGCGGCTCGGCAATATAAGTCGACTTCGGCCAATCGTAGACTTGGCCCTTCGTGCCCTTGACGTTGGCCCACAGCTTGGACGGCTTCTTGACCTGCTCGTAGTTCGTGCGGAACGTGTCGGCGTTCATGGCGAACTTCATCAACTTGGCGATCTCGTCCGAGGTCGGCCAGATGTCGCCCAGGTAAATGTCGCGGCCGTCGTTGCCCTGGCCAACGGGCTGGGTCATCAGGTCGCGCGTCACGTTGCCGGCAATCGCATAAGCAACGACCAGCGGCGGCGATGCCAGGAAGTTGGCGCGGATGTTCGGGTGGATGCGCGCTTCAAAGTTGCGGTTGCCCGACAGCACGGCAGCGGCCACGATGTCGTTCTTGACGATGGTTTCGTTCAGCTCCGGCGTCAGGTCGCCAGCGTTGCCGATACAGGTCGTGCAGCCGTAAGCCGTCACGCCAAAGCCCAGCTTTTCCAGGTAAGGCAGCAGGCCGGCAGCTTCCAGGTACTTCGTCACCACGCGGCTTCCCGGGGCGAGCGAGGTCTTGATGTGCGGTGCCACCTGCAGACCGGCTTCCACTGCCTTCTTGGCCAGCAGGCCAGCAGCCAGCAGCACGCTCGGGTTCGAGGTGTTCGTGCACGAAGTGATGGCAGCGATCAGCACGTCACCGCTCTTCACGTCCACGCCGTTGCTGGTCGTGAAGGTCTTGTCGAGGTCGGCTGCGTTCTTGTTGAAGCCGTTCTCGGCCACCGGCTTCGAGTACAGCGACGAGAACGTCGACTTCACGTTGCCGATCTCGATGCGGTCTTGCGGGCGCTTCGGGCCGGCCAGCGACGGGGCGACCGTGCCCAGGTCCAGCGTGAGCGTCTTGGTGTAGTCGATCTCGCCGGCCTTCGGGATGCCGAACAGCTTCTGAGCCTTGAAGTAGCCTTCGAACGCGTTGATTTCTTCTTTGGTGCGGCCCGTGCCCTTGAAGTAGTCGACGGTCTTTTCGTCAACTGGGAAGAAGCCCATCGTGGCGCCGTATTCCGGTGCCATGTTCCCGATGGTGGCGCGGTCCGGCAGCGACAGGCTGGCCGTGCCTTCACCAAAGAACTCGACGAACTTGCCGACGACCTTTTCCTTGCGCAGCATTTCGGTGATGGTGAGCACCAGGTCGGTGGCGGTCACGCCCTCACGCAGGCGGCCCTTCAGTTCCACGCCTACCACGTCCGGCGTCAGGAAATACACCGGCTGACCGAGCATGCCGGCTTCGGCTTCAATGCCGCCCACGCCCCAGCCCACCACGCCAATACCGTTGATCATGGTGGTGTGGCTGTCCGTGCCGACCAGCGTATCCGGGTAGTACACGCCGCCCTTCTTATGGACGCCGCGGGCCAGGTATTCCAGGTTGACCTGGTGGACGATGCCGAAGCCCGGCTGCACCACGCCAAACGTGTCGAATGCCTGCATGCCCCACTTCATGAACTGGTAGCGCTCGTTGTTGCGCGAGAATTCCAGTTTCATGTTCAGGTCCAGCGCCTTCTTCTCGCGGAAGTGGTCGATCTGCACCGAGTGGTCCACCACCAGGTCGACCGGCACCAGCGGCTCGATCTTCTTGGGGTTCTTGCCCATGCGCTCGGCCACGTTGCGCATGGCGGCCAGGTCGGCCAACAGTGGCACGCCGGTAAAGTCTTGCAGCACCACGCGGGCGACAACGAACGGGATTTCGTCAACGCGCTCGGCGTTGGGCTTCCAGTTGGCCAGTTGCGCAACGTGCTCTTCGGTCACTTTCTTGCCGTCGCAGTTGCGCAGCACCGATTCCAGCACAATACGGATCGATACCGGCAGGCGCTCGATCGCCACGCCCAGTTCCTTGCCCAACTGCGGCAGGGAATGGAACTTGCCGGTCTGACCGCCGTTGATCTTGAATTCCTTGAGTGTTTTTTTCAGGTTGTGGGGCATGG
>NZ_JAELUI010000258.1 GCF_016429285.1 Ralstonia sp. ASV6 | reverse complement strand
TCCTTGTGGAGAGCCCTGTTGGTCCGGGGCGGCCGTCCCACTGGTCGCGGACCCAAGCATCCCAATCGTGAGCATGCGGCGTGATGCACGTCTCGCCTTGGACCGCGACGAACGCGCTGCCTATCATCGCCTTAGCGAATTGCTGTCGCCATGGCTCAGGCACGTCGTCCATCCGCACGTAAAAACGGCCCTGGTACTCCCGGATCGGCACCGCAGCGATTAGCTCATCGCGGGTCATGCTTCTCCCTCCCTAAACGAATGTTCGATGTGCTCAGCGTCGCGCACGTTGACCAGCCCGAGGGTGCGAATCCGCATCAGGCTCGGCCAAGCCGAGCCGGTACAGGTGATCTTCCTCCAAGCTAGGAGCGAGCGAGAACGGGCCATATGCCCAATTGTGTATGCGATTCAGGCCTGCCACTTCACGAAGTTGTGTGTTTTCTCTTCCGGCATCGTGCGCGGCAGTGGACTTATGCGGATTTATGCACCTAGAGTATGCGGGTGTGCGCAAACGCTCATTGGGAAAAGAGGGGACGTCATGTTGGGGCTCGAGGAAAAGCGATTCTGGTTTGTACTTGTGATCTTTGTCGCCGGTCTAGCAGCAGTCATTTGCTACCGTGGTCTGCCAGCATCTCCCAAACCAGCCGTTTCATACTCATTGACGCGTACGCTTTTGGGCACCCTTATTCGTCGTGGCCCCATCGAGTTCTTTCGCCTTACCTATGTGATGTTGCGCTACCGATTTCGGGTGGCATACGACGAAAACACCAGGGCCATAGTGCTCGGCTTTCACGTACTTCTTGGCTTAGCTGGTGCCTCTTTGGTTGTCGCTGCTCTCAGTATGCCCGAGGTGGTCACAGCAGGTTCAACTGCGGTGCGGCTCGGCGGTGCGGTTGCAGGGATTGCCCTTCTGTTCGTCGCGGGAACCTGGTTCACTATGCCAGCATTTCATCGGTCTGTTCTCTTGGGGGAAGTAGCCGCGTCGGTTTGTTACGGTATGGCGTGCGTCGCTTTGTGCTGGTTAGGCTGGAGGTACGCGTCAGGACTTGCTTCGAACAATCCAGCAGCATTCGGCGCCTTCGTCCTCCTGGTTGCTGCTGCGGTGCTGGTGTTTGGACACCCGTTGTCCCTGCTGGCGCGATTTCTCGTGTTGCGGGCCCGAGTAAATCACTACGCGTTCGAGACACCATATAACCAACTCCTTGCTATTCGGCCGAGACGAGGCGGCGACCGGCAAGTAGCCATTCACGAGGCTGGTCACGCTTTGATGTACGCCCTAGGAAACAGAATTCCAGAAGATGCTTCGGCATACATTGATACTGATACGCTGTCGCCGGCGATAGGCCAGGTTTCGTTTCCAGGCGGGCGCAACGGTGATATCTCTTTCGAATTGCTGGAATGGAAGCTTGTTACCTGCCTTGCCGGAATGGTTGCGGAAAAGGTCGATACGGGATCCCATGGTTTCGGCGCGGGTGGCGATATGCGTGCGTGGCAGGAGCTGGCAATTCCATACCTGCTTTTGCACTCGGACGTCACGTTTTTCGAGGAGCCCAAGTCCGAGCTGGAAATGGAGTCCAATAAGCGTGAACTAGTTGCCTTGAAGAAGCGGATGCTTACGGCTGTTACGCGTTATGTGCGGGCAAATTGGCCGGTTGTGATTCGCGTCGCCGCTAGCCTCGAAGAGGTTGAGTATTTGGACTACAAACAACTTGCTGACTTGCTCGTAGGCGTCAAGCGCACCGGAGGATTGCCAACTGCACAATGGCCAGTAGAGTTGGGCGGGATTGATCTACATTCCGCTGTGCATCAGGTGGGCGAGGGAAAGGGGATACACGCGTGAGCGACAACATAACATTTTCGTTGGGCCAGGTTGAGGCGATAGCGAACGCGCTGGGTGACACGGCTGATGGATTGACGGGGTCAGAGATCGGTTTGCTGCTAGCCAACGCCAGGATCGATGACATCGATCCTAGTCTTACCAAGCGCACGCGCCTGTTCAATGCATTTTCCAACTGCCAGAACCGCCTGGGCCACCGCAGGAACATTCTGGCCTTCATCCGATTTGCCATGAAACCGGAGCGCTATATCGGCAAGCCCGAGCGCTTCGAGCCCATGCGAGCGAATCTCAACCGCGGTCTCGCATTCGCGGGGCTTCAAGTCGAGGAGAGCGGGGAGTTGGTCGCCGCTGAACGTGCGTCGACGTTGCCTGACGCGATTCGCAGGGCGAACGAGCTTCGCACCGATCTTGCTGCCCGTGGCGTTCATGCGGATGTGTTGGCGTTTTGTCGAGCGGAGCTGGTCGATGACAACTACTTCCACGCAGTTTTGGAAGCCACGAAGAGCATTGCGGCAAAGCTTCGAGGCAAAACGGGCTTGACGGATGATGGCTCTGCACTCGTCGATCGGGCACTCGGCGGTAACCCTCCGATGCTAGCGATCAATTCACTCGCCGACGAGAGCCAACAGAGTGAGCAGCGGGGCTTCGCCAATCTAGTGAGAGGCGTGTTTGGAATGTTCCGCAATACCACGGCGCATGCGCCAAGGGTGCTCTGGAGCATGACCAAGAGCGATGCGGAGGATCTGTTGACGTTGGCTTCACTGATTCACCGTCGCTTGGATGCGGCGGTGATGCCAGTTGCGGCGCAGGAAAAGAGCTAGGCGTGACCTTTGGGGACACCGCAATGCGAACTGGTGGCGCGTCCCGTTGGTTTAGCGGCCTTGGAAAGGGGGGCAGGCACGGTTGGGGGCTAAGTAGGCGTCGGTACATTCTCGGTACAGACGTCAAGGACTCATGACCACTAGTTGACCAGCGGGAAGCAAAAATGGTCAGGGCTTCGCCAAGGCTCAAGCAACCAAAGGGAAGTCGCCAAATTTAGATCGCGAGCGTCGCTAGATTTGCTTGAGTCGGACAATTGATGGATGAGTCGGGGTCAATGAAACCCGGTTGATTTTTTATTTAACATAACACAAAGTGTTGGGGGCCGACGAATGGCTCAACGGCGCGGCTTCGGCGGGTGAGGGTGTCACAAAATTTGTGACACCTAGGCCGAGCGAAACGAGGATGGCCACTAGGCCGCTATGGGCCATCCTCGGTGAAAAAACTTCCCACAGCGACCGCTGGCCAGCGCGTTCTGCGCGGTCCATGTCCGCTGCCATGATGATTGGCATGGGGTTGTCCATGTCGAGCAGTTGCGCCAGGCGCAAACACACTTCGTTGTCCATGCTGCGACGGCCGGTTCGGTAGTGGCTGACAGCGCTTTGGACAAGGCCAAGCTCCGCTGCAAGGGCGGAGTCGTTCTTTAGGCCACGGCGTTTGATCGCCTCATCTAAATATTTTTCAACTCTCATTTAAGCACCTCTGCTCTTGACAGAATTACAGCCGTAATGAACATTACGCCCGTAATTGATTACGGCTGTGATGACAGCCGGAATATAACCGGTTTACCCCCTTGGGAGTAGGCCGGTCAACCGGGGGTAGGGCTATGGCGATTGAGAGGGTGCAGATGTTGCCGCGTGACGGCATGTCGCTGCGTGAGCTGAAGCCGCGCCCGTCCGAGTTTTCCGGCCGGTCAAAGCCCGTGTGGTTGGTTGAAGTGCTTGCAAAGAAGGCTGAGGCGCAGCGCGTTGCCGCGTCTGAAGCGGCGTATCGCGAGGCCTCGGGCGGTCGCGCCGCCACGCCCGCAGCGCAGCGAGGACGGACGGCGCGACCGCCCGTTGCTCTGCGTAATTCCCTTTCCCTTGACGAGATCAATGCAGCACTTTCTGACGCTGCCGATGACTCGTTGTTGGCCTCGCGCAGTGAGGCTGCTTTTTGTCAGGCGGGCGTGGTAGCACCGCCTGACAGTCTCACGGATGAGACTTCCTCGGATTTTGGCGAGGGGTTCTGAGCGTATGGCCTACGACACCGTCCGGCTGCGCTCTCCGTACCTCGGCAACACGGTTGTCGAGCGCAT
>NZ_JAELUI010000257.1 GCF_016429285.1 Ralstonia sp. ASV6 | reverse complement strand
GGCTTCCACCGCAAAGCGGATGAAGGATTGGCGCAACTCGCTGTTTTGGCTCATCTTTTTTCTCTGGTCTGCAAAAAAGTCCCGCCATGTTACGCATCATTTCCGCCAACCTCAACGGCGTTCGCTCTGCCTCCAGCAAGGGCTTTTTCGATTGGATGGGCAAGCAGGACGCCGATTTCGTCTGCGTGCAGGAACTGAAATGCGCGCAAGACGACATGACGCCCGAATTTCTGGCGCCGCACGGCTACCACGGCGTGTTCCAGCATGCCGTCAAGAAGGGCTACAGCGGTGCCGGCTTGTACACGCGCCACAAGCCGGACGAGGTCATCGTCGGCTTTGACGGCGGCGAGTTCGATGCCGAAGGCCGCTACGTCGAGGCCCGCTACGGCAAGCTGTCGATCATCTCGGTCTACGTGCCCTCGGGCTCCAGCGGCGAAGAGCGCCAGCAGGCCAAATTCCGCTTCATGGACTTGTTCATGCAGCACCTGACCGACCTGCGCCACGAAAAAGGCCGCGAGGTCGTGCTGTGCGGCGACGTCAACATCGTCCACAAGGAAATCGACATCAAGAACTGGAAGGGCAACCAGAAGAACTCCGGCTGCCTGCCCGAAGAGCGTGCGTGGCTGACCAAGCTGTTCGACGAGGTCGGCTATGTGGACGTGTTCCGCACGCTGGACCCGCGCCCCGAGCAATACACGTGGTGGAGCAACCGCGGCCAGGCGTACGCAAAGAACGTTGGGTGGCGCATCGATTACCAGATCGCCACGCCGGGCATTGCCGCCACGGCGCGCCGCACGTCGGTGTTCAAGGACATCAAGTTCAGCGATCACGCGCCGCTCACCGTCGATTACGACGCGCCCGTGCACTGGTAAGCGGCACATGCGTCACGTTGTTGCGCTGCCGCAGAAAATTCTCCGTCAGCCGCTACAATGCAAAACTCACGCGCCGGCAGGGGCTGGCGCGTGGTTTCTACTCACAGTTTTCAAGCGAGATCGCCATGGCATTCAAGGTTTTCGTCGACGGTCAGGAAGGCACCACCGGCCTTCGCCTGCTCGACTATCTGTCGCAACGCGACGATATCGAGCTGTTGCGCATCGCCGAAGACAAGCGCAAGGATTCGGTCGAGCGCGCCAAATTCCTGAATGCCGCCGATGTCGCATTCCTGTGCCTGCCGGACGTCGCCTCGCGCGAGGCCGTCTCGCTGGTCAACAACCCGAACACCTGCATCATCGACGCCAGCACCGCGTTCCGCACGGACGATAGCTGGGTCTATGGCTTGCCCGAGCTGAACAAGGGCCAGCGCGAGCGCCTGCGCAACACCAAGCGCATCGCCGTGCCGGGCTGCCACGCCAGCGCCTTTGTGCTGCTGATGCGTCCGCTGGTGGAGGCGGGCATCGTCCCGGCCGATTACCCGGTCACCGCGTTCTCGCTTACGGGCTACAGCGGTGGCGGCAAGGCGATGATTGCCGACTACCTCGCCGCCAATAACCCGAAGCTCGACAGCCCGCGCCCGTATGCGCTGGCGCTGGCGCACAAGCACCTGCCGGAAATGCGTGTGCAGAGCAAGCTGAGCCTCCCGCCGATCTTCACGCCGGTGGTCGGCAACTTCCTCAAGGGCCTGGCCGTGACCATCGGTCTGCATCCGCAGCATCTGGCACACAAGGTGAGCCCGGCGGACGTCGCCAAGGTGCTGGCCGATTACTACCAGGGCGAGCAGTTCATCCGCGTGGCCCCGGCCGACAACGTCGCGACGCTCGATAACGGCTTCTTCGATGTGCAAGGCGCCAACGACACCAACCGTGCCGACCTGTTCGTGTTCGGCTCTGACGAGCGCATGGTCGTCACCGCCCGCCTGGACAACCTGGGCAAGGGCGCGGCCGGCGCAGCGGTGCAATGCATGAACGTGCACCTGGGCGTGGATGAGTCGACCAGCCTGCACGTGGAAGCGCCGATTCCCGCCGCCGGTGCTGAGCACGCCGTGCGTGAGGCTGCTCCGGGTTTCGCAAGCTGATCGCCGGTTGAGCCGATACGAAAAACGCGCCTTCGGGCGCGTTTTTCTTTGGTGCGTTGGCTGGATCGTTAGTGGTTCTGCCCTGTCGCCGGGATGTTGAACAGCATGCCACCGCCATTGGCGCCGCCCGCCATCACACTCGGCGTCACGCCGTTCCACTTCTCGATGGCGGCACGCTCCAGCTTCAGGCGCTCCCAAGCCAGCAGGCGGTCATCCAGCGACGAGGCCAGCGCGTGGTTGGCGGCGGCTTCACCTTCGGCAATCGCCACCTTCTTCTTGGCCTCGGCCTGGGCGGAGCGCACTTCGTTCTCGGTGCGGATGGCATCCTGGATGGCCTTGGTCTTGGCGCTCACCGCGTCAAGCAATGCGCGCGGCGGACGCAATGAACCGACGATGCCGAACTGCTTGATCGATACGCCCAGCGGCGTCAGGCGCGTGTCGAGCTCGTTGGTCAGCCGCGCGACAAACTCCTCCTTCTTCGCGCCGTTCACGTCGTCGAAGTTGTACTCCGAACCGATGGCGACGATCACGTTGCGTGCCGTATCGCGCAGATAGCCGTGCGTGAAGCTTTCGATATGGTCGGCGCGGAAGTTGGTGTAGAACGCCGGCACCTTGTCGCGGTCGAGCTGGTACGAGACGGCCACGTCCACGTTCACGGGGACGGCGTCCTTGGTGTTGAAGGTCAGCTCTTCGTTCATCGGCCGGCCTTCGTTCACGTCCTGCGTCCAGACCACGCGCTGCACGAACGTGGGGTACTGGATGATGACCGTCTGCACCGGGTTGTAGAACACGAAGCCGGTGACCACGTTCTCGCGCGAGATGCCGCGATCGACCAGCCGGTTGATCTTGATGCCCGTGTAGCCGGGCGGAATGATCTGCCAGTTCAGCAGGAAAGTCCGCGCGATCACCAGCGCCGCGAGGGCGCCGAAGACGACCGCGAGCAGTTTGACCGGCAGCTTGCTTGCCGTGACTTGAGGCATGAGGGGTCCCCTTGCTTGTTGGTTTGCTTCTGAGGTGTTGGCTGGCGGGGCGGGCGCGTTTGCCAAAGCAAAGGCCCGCTGCTGGCGCAGGAATCGTCAGCGATTCCCGTCAGGAATGGCCGCGCCCGGTGGGCGGGTGGTGGCAAGCGAACTTGCCAATGGTGATTAGGCGGTGAGCGTCAATACGACCGAGGTGGCGCATTGCAAAACTCGGATGTTGCGATGCACAAAGTATAGGGCGGCGCCGGAATTTTGCTGCCCAACCAGAAGCACTAGAGCCCTGCTTCAAATGCACGAATGAGGCGGGAGGTCAGGCTTGCCCGGGCTGCACGCGCTCCGGGTTCCACCCGAACGCGTTGTACACGTGATAGCGCGCAATGCCGATCCACTCGTGCAGCGCATAGTCTGTCAGTGCAAAGTTGTACGCCATCGGCAGCGGCGATGCGGTTGCCTGCAGATCGTCGGCGCGTACGGGAATCGGCGTCATGCCGAAGTGCGCGAAATACAGCAGGCTGCGCCGCAGGTGGATGGCGGAAGACACCAGCAGCGTGCGATCTGGCGCATAGTCGGCCAGCGCCGCGCGTGAGAACTGTGCGTTCTGCCACGTGTTCATGCTCTTCGGTTCCATGAGCACGTCGTCGCCGTTGACGCCGAGCGCGACGATCTCGCGGCGATAGACCGTCGCTTCGGGTTCGCCATGGTGGCGTGCGTCGCCGCCGCTTACGAGGATCTTGCAGTCGCCGGCGGCCCCGCCGCTGGCCTTCTTGCAGGTCTGGTACAGCTGCACGGCCTCGACGATGCGCGCGTACGAGAAGACGCCCGGCTCCACCGTCTGGCCGATGCGGAAGGTGCCCGCACCCAGCAGCACGATGGCGTTGCGCGCGCCCCAGGTGATTTGCGGCTCGTTCTCGAAGGGCTTTTCCAGGGAATCGAGCAACCAGGCCGGTACCGGCCCGCAGCCAATGGCCACCACCAGCACC
>NZ_JAELUI010000256.1 GCF_016429285.1 Ralstonia sp. ASV6 | reverse complement strand
CGCGTGCCACGCTTCGTGAGGCAGCGGGAGCAAGAAAAAGAAGAGAAGGGGATTGGTGCCCGAGGCCGGGATCGAACCGGCACGCGCCGGTGAGGGCGCAGCGGATTTTAAGTCCGCGGTGTCTACCAATTTCACCACTCGGGCAAGACGATCGGTCCAAGACGGTACACGATATCGGCTACGACAACACCGATGCCACAAATGAAAACGCCCCGCACGAAGCGAGGCGTTTTGTTATTTTGGCTCCCCGACCTGGGCTCGAACCAGGGACCTACGGATTAACAGTCCGGCGCTCTACCGACTGAGCTATCGGGGAATCGCTGTAGCAGCGAAGAAATGAATTCTAACTAGTTTCTGATCTCTCCGTCAACACCTTTTTTGGGGCTGCCGGTAAAAAAGTGGAGATCAGCGTTCGAGGTACTGCTCCTTGTCCTTCACGTCTTTCCAGTCGTCGGCGTCGGGCAGGGGTTGCTTGGTCTTGGTGATGGACGGCCAGCCGATGGTCGAGAGTTCGGCATTGATGGCGATCCACTTCTGCTGATCGGCAGGCACGTCCTCTTCAGCGTAGATGGCGTTGACCGGGCACTCGGCCACGCACACGGCGCAGTCGATGCACTCATCCGGATCGATGGTCAGGAAGTTCGGGCCTTCGCGGAAGCAATCGACGGGGCAGACGTCCACGCAGTCGGTGTACTTGCAGCGGACACAGCTTTCGGTAACGACGTGAGTCATTTCGCTTGGAAGTTAATGCTAGGAATTCGTGGGGTGCGCGGTCATGGCAGGCGCCAAGCCGACAATCTTGCATTGTAACGCAGTCGCCGTGTCCGACGGCTGCGCCATCTGCGCACCGTCAGACAGTTTTGGCATGTGTTTATGCGCTGGCGCAAGGTTTGGGCAGGCGGCTATTGCGCGTGTTCGATCACCATCTGCACCCGCGTGATGCCGTTGAAGGTGTTGTTGTCGAGCCGGTAGGCCACATAGGCTGAAGCGCCAAGCGGCTCGGCGTGGTTGAACCAGATCGCATCGAAATGCTGTTTACCGCGGCCGAGCTTGAGCTTGAGGTGCTTGTCCTTGAGCACCGCCTGTGACAGCACGTCAAACTCGCCGCAGAAGCTCGGGGCCGGAAAGCCTTGGCCCCAGACCTGGGTTTCGAGCAGCTCGACGAACTGGGGGGAGAAGCACTCGGGGTCGGCCTCGCCGTCGGTTTCCAGTACGCGCGACAGCAGGGCCTCGGTCAGCCATTCGCGGCCAACGGCTTCGAAGGTGGCGACAAATTCGTCGAAGCCGTCTTCGCGCAGCGTGAGGCCGGCCGCCATGGCGTGGCCACCAAATTTGACGATCAGCCCGGGACTGCGCTTGTGCACGGCATCGAGCGCGTCGCGCAAGTGGAAGCCGGGAATCGAACGGCCCGAGCCCTTGATGACCCCATCGTCGCCCGGCGCAAAGGTGAAGACGGGGCGGTGGAATTTGTCTTTGATGCGCGAGGCGACGATGCCGATCACGCCCTGGTGCCATGTCTCGTTATACACGGCGATGGTGTGGCGGCTCGCGCCGTCCAGGGTGCTCATGCTGTCGAGTATCGCCAGCGCTTCCTGCTGCATGCCGGCTTCGATTTCGCGGCGCTCGCGGTTCATGCCGTCGAGTTCTGCGGCGATGGCCATGGCGCGGTCGTAGTCATCCGTGAGCAGGCATTCGATACCGAGCGACATGTCGGCCAGCCGCCCGGCGGCGTTCAGGCGCGGGCCCAGGCCGAAGCCGAGGTCGAACGTCGACGCGCGTCGCGCTTCACGCCCAGCCACGCGGAAAAGCGCGGCGATGCCCGGGCACATCCGCCCGGCGCGCATCCGCTTGAGGCCCTGCGCGACCAGCAGGCGGTTATTGGCGTCGAGCTTGACCACGTCGGCCACGGTGCCCAGTGCCACGAGATCGAGCAGCGCATCGAGGCGCGGTTGCTCTTGCGGCGTGAACACGCCCCGGTTGCGCAACTCCGCCCGCAGCGCCAGCAGCACGTAGAACATCACGCCCACGCCCGCCAGGTTCTTGCTCGGAAAGCCGCAGCCCGGCTGGTTCGGGTTGACGATGACGCGTGCCTCGGGCAACTGCGCGCCCGGCATGTGGTGATCCGTCACGACCACGTCGATGCCCAGTGCATTGGCCGCTGCCACGCCCGCCACATCGGCAATGCCGTTGTCGACCGTGACCAGCACGTCCGGCTTCTCGCGCGCGGCCAGCGCCACGATCTCGGGTGACAGGCCGTAACCGTATTCAAAGCGGTTCGGGACGATGTAGCTCACCTGCGCACCGAGCATGCGCAAGCCGCGCACGCCGACG
This sequence comes from Ralstonia sp. ASV6, assembly GCF_016429285.1. GTDB lineage: Bacteria > Pseudomonadota > Gammaproteobacteria > Burkholderiales > Burkholderiaceae > Ralstonia > Ralstonia flaminis. Next base: position 1,682 of record NZ_JAELUI010000256.1, on the reverse strand, counting down.
GCGCAGGCGGTGGCGCCGTCGCAGTCGTAGTCGGCAATGATCAGCAGGTGCTTGTTGGCGGCGATGGCGTCAGCAAGATAGCGCGCCGCATCGTCGATGCCTTTGAGTTGCGCCGGTGGCAGCAGGTCGGCTAGCTCGGTCGATAGCTCATCGGGACGGGCGACGCCGCGTGCGGCCAGGATCCGTGCCAATACGGGATGGATACCGTGGCCGGCCAGCGTGTTGGCGGCCTCGGCGGAGTGCGAACGGACAGCGATACGGGTCATTCAGGCAGCCATGGAAAGCGGGGATAGCGCATCGCGCAAGGTGCGAGCACGGCTGAAACGGCGCAGCCAGCCGAACGGCCCATTGGCCAGTTCGCGGCGGGTGACGCGGTAGTGGGCGTAGTGCGAATCGCCGGTCAGGATGAGGGAGATGGCATCGATACGGCCGTCGGCCAGTGCGTCGGCGGCGGGGGTGAACCAGTCGCGGTCGTAGGCGCGTAGGGTTTCGATCCAGTCGTACCAATCGGCGGAAAGGTAGGGCTTGCCGGCGTCGTTGAGGAGTACGGCAGCGCTGGTGCCGTCAGCCGGCAGGGCGGCCAGCGTTTCGGCGCACAGCTCGGTGGCATTGGCGGCGTGGCACAGGCCCGCAAAGAACGGGTCGGCGCCGATCATGCGCTCGGCAATCGGGCGCGTATCAACCAGCGCGCCCTGACCGAACAGCCAGACCGAGTTGACCGGCAGCAGGCCGCGCGCTTCGCGGGCCTGGTTGACGGGGTGGTCGTACCACGTCATCTGGATTTCGTTCTGGAACTTGCGCCAGGCGCGTTCCTGCTCGCCTTTGTGCATCCAGATGTCGATATTGTGGCCGGTGGCGCGTTGCGGAGCCGCGGCAATCAGGTCGCCAAACGGCGCATCCGGGATATACCAGCGGGCAGCGTGCGGGGCGTCCAGGTGCAAGTTCATGTCAGCCAGCAGCGGGGCGATGGCGGCGCGCAGCGCGTCGGCATCGGCCGCTTCCAGCCGAAGTTGCGCCGGGTCGAGCATCACCAAATGGTCGCGCGCGGCGTGAATATGCACCGGTTGCAGGCAGGCCCAGGTGCGCGTGTCGGCGGTGCTGCCGTCGGCCAGGCGCATGTAGGGGGCGGACGGCAACGGCGCGACCGGCAGCCCGGCGCGCGCTGCCAGCCAGCGTTCGTGCGGCAGCGTGGGCAGGTAGGCGTCGTCGTGGCGCTCGCGTTCCGTCTCCCGCGCGCGGGCAAGCAACCTTTCCAGGCCCGGCAAGGTCAATTGACGGTAAGCGTCGTCCGCCACCTCGGCGGCGGGGGCGCAAAACGGGACAATCAGAAAGAGTTCAGGGATCATGGCTCCGAGATTGTAAACTTCCGGCTGCCCGGCGCGTGCGCCGGCGAAGTCACACAGCATCGTCACATCACACGGTTACACCACACGGGGATGCCCTTTTGAAATTTCCATACGAATGGCAGATCGGCTGGCGCTATACGCGCGCGGGCAAGCGTGCCAGCCGCAACAGCTTCATTTCCTTCATCTCGCTCATCTCCATGCTTGGCATTGCGCTGGGCGTGGCGGCGCTGATCATCGTGCTGTCGGTCATGAACGGCTTCCAGAAGGAAGTGCGTGACCGCATGCTGTCCGTGCTCGCGCACATCGAGGTCATGGCGCCGGGCAGCCTACCTGACT
>NZ_JAELUI010000255.1 GCF_016429285.1 Ralstonia sp. ASV6 | reverse complement strand
GTGCAACAGCGTCGCAAGAAGGGTTTCAGGCATGGGCGGGCCCTCCTGCAATAGCAGGGCTCGTGGCCCCATAGCCCGGCATGCGCAGCCGACGTTCGATCCACACGCCGGCTGCGTGCACGGCATAGGTGACCACGCCATAGAACAGCAGTAACAGCACCATGCATTCGAGCACGTTGTCGCGCTGGGTCCAGATCATCAGCGCGCTGTATGTGATGTCACCCACTGCAATGGCCGAGGCCAGTGACGACGCCTTCACCAGTTCCACCGTGTTGTTCATCAACGAAGGCAGCGCGGCACGGAACGCCAGCGGAAGCTGCACGCGCCACAGCCGTTCGCGTGCACTGAAGCCCAATGACGTTGCTGCTTCCACCATAGCGGTCGGTACGGCCTCGATGCCGCCGCGCAGTGCCTCGGCATGAAAGGCCGCCTTGTGCAGCGAGAGAATGGCCACCGCCCAAAAGAACGGCGTGAGCGGATTGCGCAACTGCCACTGCGTCAGCACCTGCGTGATGAGCGTGTTGACGACCAGGAACGCGCAGCACAGCTGCACCAGCGTCGGTGTATTGCGCGTGAGTTCAACAAAGCCCTGCGCCAGTTGCGCAACGCGCCTGCGCGGCGAGATCAGCAGGCGCGCCAGCACCACCCCAAGGATGAGGCTCAATACTACGGTGCTGAACATCACCTGCAGCGAGAGCCTGGCGCCGTGCAACAGCGCATTGCGCTCATAGGATTCGGCCAGGAAACCGTAGTCGAGGCCCGCATGGCGGACCAGCGCAATCGCGCGCAGCAGCAGATCGTCAGCCATGCGGAATGCGGGTCAGATGCGGTTCGTCTTGGCGGTATCTTTTGCGGCTTCATGCCATTCAACCAGCGCGGGCGACGGCGGCAGGATGCCGTTCTTCTTCTCGGTCTCGATCAGCCAGCCATCGCGATGCCAGCCTTGCACGATGCGGTCGAGCGCGGCCACGGTGTCGTTTTCACCCTTGCGTGCCCAGATAACGGTGGGCGAGGGGATCAGGTCTGGGCCGACGACGCGGTAGTCCTTCCATTCCGGGTTGGTGCGCGGCAGCGGTTGCAGCAGCGTGGCGTCATGCACCGCGGCGGCGCAGTTGTTGCCGCGCAGCGCCAGCAGTGATTCCGCCGGGCTCTTGAAGCCCTTGGGCGTGGCGCCGATCTCTGCCGCCAGCGGCTTGGTGTAGCTGCTGCCTTGCGACAGGCACACATCCTTGCCCTTCAAATCGCTCCACTTCTGCACGGGGCTGTCCTTGGGCACCAGCGCCACGCCGCCCACGCGGTAGTAAGGCGAGGGCACGTGGGCCAGCAGTTCCGCGCGCTCGGGGTTCAGCTCCATTGATGCGACGAGAATGTCCACACGCCCTTGCTGCAGGAACTGAATGCGGTTGGACGGCTGCACCTGCACCGTTTCCACCTCCACACCCAGCCCGCGCCCAAGCGCCTGTGCCAGGTCGACATTGAAACCCGTCGCGCGCTGCGTTGCCGGGTCGATGGACCCGAACGGCCCGCCCGACAGCACCACACCCACCACCAGCTTCTTACGTTGCTGGACCTTGTCGAGCGTGGCATCGGCGGATGCAGCGGTGGCTGCGAGCAACGTGGCGGCAGCCAATACAGTGGGGGCGAAACGGAACCAGCGGGAGCGAGCAGACATGGCGTGCGACAGATTGTTTCTGAGGCAACCATTGTGTGAGACGCCCGTCGTGCGGTGAACGAATAAAAACCGGAAACGTTATGCAGTGCTCATGGCTTCTGCAGCCCCAGCCGTACGCGCCACGCATGCCGTGTGTCATGCATCCAGTCGATCGTTTTGCGACCCAGCGCAATGGAAGGCTGTTCTACATAACGATGCAACAGCGCCGCCAGCGCAAGCGTCAGCGCAAGATTGACCGCAAACAGCAGAAGCTGCGTACCGATCCACTCCGGCGCAAGCACGCCCACCAGCCGGTGCGTGGCTTCGATCACGCTTGGGTGGACGAGGTAAAGCGCATACGACAACTCACCCAGCCAGACCGTCACACGCGGCACGCGGAGCAGGCTGCAGTACTCCATCGCCACCAGACCCATCAGCAGTGCCCCCGCTGGCAGGCCGCGCGCAAGCAAATCGAACTTGGGTACCGGCCCGATCACGGAGATGATGAAAGCGCCCAGACCGACCGCCAACAGCACGCGGGCCAAAGCGGGTGTCAGGCGGTGCCGGTGTTTCGCATACAACCACGCCAGCCCCGCACCCAGCAGGAATTCGAGCACAAGTGGGTTGGCCGCCATTGCCTGCACGGGTGTGGCCCAAGTGTAGAGTGCTTCCGGGTCACGCAGCACTATGCTGCCGTGCCAGAACGGCACGATGATGGTTGTGGTGAACAACACGAGTGCGACCAACCACAGCGCACGCCTGCCGAATAGCGTCAACCCCAGCGCACACAGCGCATAGAAGAATGCCTCGTAATTGAGTGACCAGCCGACGTAGAGCGCGGGATAGCCGAAGTAGGGGGCATCCACGTTGGCCTGCGGCAGGAAGGCAAGCGAGCTGAGCAGCGCGCTAGTCGACACCGGATTGAGCCATGTGGAATGCAGCACCGACATCAGCCAGTACGGCGGTGCCAGCCGAAACGTACGCTTGACGAGAAACGTGCTGGGTGTCTCGGGGCCTTTCGGTCCGACAATGGCGACCCACGCAATGATGAAACCGCTGATGACGAAGAAGACATCCACCCCCACATGCCCGCGTTTGACCACATGCGTGGTCAGCCACGCGAGGGCAGGGATGTCGGCATGGGCCAGCGCCAGGCCGGAATGGAATGCCACGACATAGAGCGCGGCAAAGCCCCGCAGCGCCTGGATGCTTTGAAGAGAAGACGAAGAGCGGCTCACGCAAGATGGGCGATGGCGGCGCGACGGAGGGGCCGCCGCCATCGCGTGATAGGTAACCCAACCGCTCCAGCAAGCTGCGTGCCGCGTGCTCCTCCCCGTTGTGTGCCAGGGCAGTGGCGCGTTCGTACGCCGTGCGCGTTTCGTTCGCCCCGCACCTGGTGTCAGGCAATCACGCAGCCTGGGGCGCTTGGCCACGGGGTTCATGGTGAAAGAGCGATCGCCCGATTTCCAGTGCCGTTACCCGGCGCGCGGGTGTGAGCATCGGCGCGCTCTAATTGCAGGCACCTGGAGCCAGTCATACATCCTCAAACGCCCCGGCTTTGATGTGGTGATCGACCACGCGGGTGATGAGGTGCTGACCTGGCCCGGCAATTTTCACGTCGGGTTTGAACTGCCGAGCCTGGATGCGGTGCGCGAACTCCACACGCGTTTTCAGAGTGAAGGCGTGAAGATGGAGACCGACGTGTTCAACAACGGCCGCGGCTCACGCTTCTTCTGCCGCGCCCGAGTATCAGGGGACCTTTGACGACTGAGCGCCAGGGCGACAGGGCGCTCAACGGCACTTGACGCTGTAGCCCGACACGCTCGGAAGGTCATCTTCGCCAGCCGTTTCCAGTGACAGCTTGCCGGCCGGGCCGGCGTAGCTGTAGCTGCAATAGGCCATGCCCGTGCCCGAGCAGTCGTCGGTTTCGATGATGCTGTGTTTGAACAGCATCGCTTGCCGCGGGTCGCCGCTGGCTTTGGCCCGCACCGGGTTCCAGCCCTTGGCGGCCAGCGCCTTGCGCGCCTTGTCGATCGGCATGCCGTAGACGTTCGGCAGCTTGGCGCGGCCCTGGCAGACGGTGTCTTCGTCGGCCATCTTGGTCAGCCGCACCGTGCCGTCGGCGTCGACATGCAGGTCACCCGCGGGCGCGGGAACGATATCGCCATCCCACAGGCGCACGGTGCCGCCTTCGAGCGGGACGAGGTTGCCGATGGCGGTGTCGTCTGCCGATGTTCCGTAGGCCAGCGCGATCAGCTTGTCGTTGCTGAACACCGCGATGTTGCCTTGCGTGGCGGCACAGGTACCACTGGTGCCGGCCTGCATCTGGCCCGCAAAGCTGACGGCGCGGTAGGGCCCCAGCGGTACATCTGCCATGACGGCCCAACCC
>NZ_JAELUI010000254.1 GCF_016429285.1 Ralstonia sp. ASV6 | reverse complement strand
GGCAAGCCCGATGACGCGGGTTCCTCGAGCGGCAGCGGTTCGTCCAGCGGCGGTGGCTCGTCGTCTGGCAATGGCAGCTCGTCGAGCAGCAGCTCCAGCGGTGGCAAGCAGGACAACGCAAGCTCCTCGAGCAGCGGTGGCTCGTCCAGCGGCAGTGGCTCGTCGTCCGGCAATGGCAGTTCCTCGAGCGGCAGCTCCAGTGGTGGCAAGCCCGATGACGCGGGCTCTTCGAGCGGCGGTGGTTCGTCTAGCGGAAGTGGCTCCTCGTCCGGCAGCGGTAGCTCGACGAGCGGTAGCTCCAGTGGCGGCAAGCCCGATGACGCGGGCTCTTCGAGCGGCGGTGGTTCGTCTAGCGGCAGTGGCTCGTCGTCTGGCAATGGCAGTTCGTCGAGCGGTAGCTCCAGTGGTGGCAAGCCCGATGACGCGGGTTCCTCGAGCGGCAGCGGTTCGTCTAGCGGCAGTGGCTCGTCGTCTGGCAACGGCGGTTCGTCGAGCAGCAGCTCCAGTGGTGGCAAGCCCGATGACGCGGGCTCTTCGAGCGGCGGTGGTTCGTCTAGCGGCAGTGGCTCGTCGTCTGGCAATGGCAGCTCGTCGAGCAGCAGCTCCAGCGGTGGCAAGCAGGACAACGCAAGCTCCTCGAGCAGCGGTGGCTCGTCCAGCGGCAGTGGCTCGTCGTCCGGCAATGGCAGTTCCTCGAGCAGCAGCTCCAGCGGTGGCAAGCCCGATGACGCGGGTTCCTCGAGCGGCAGCGGCTCCTCGTCTGGCAACGGCGGTTCGTCGAGCAGCAGCTCCAGCGGCGGCAAGCCCGATGACGCGGGTTCATCGAGCGGCAGCGGCTCCTCGTCCGGCAATGGAAGCTCGTCGAGCAGCAGTTCCAGTGGCGGCAAGCCCGATGACGCGGGCTCTTCGAGTGGCGGTGGTTCATCCAGCGGTAGCGGCTCCTCGTCTGGCAATGGCGGTTCGTCGAGCAGCAGCTCCAGCGGCGGCAAGCCCGATGACGCGGGTTCATCGAGCAGCAGTGGTTCGTCCAGCGGAAGCGGTTCCTCGTCCGGCAACGGCAGCTCGTCGAGCAGCAGCTCCAGCGGCGGCAAGCCCGATGACGCGGGCTCTTCGAGCGGCGGCGGTTCATCCAGCGGTAGCGGCTCGTCGTCCGGCAATGGCAGTTCCTCGAGCAGCAGCTCCAGCGGCGGCAAGCCGGATGATGCGAGTTCGTCGAGCGGCAGCGGTTCGTCCAGCAGCAGCGGCTCCTCGTCGGGCAACAGCAACTCGTCGAGCAGCAGCTCCAGCGGCGGCAAGCCCGATGACGCGGGCTCTTCGAGTGGCAGCGGATCGTCCAGCGGAAGCGGCTCGTCGTCCGGCAATGGCAGTTCGTCGAGCGGTAGCACCTCGCCGTCAAGCGATGCTGCTGCGCAGTCCGGCCGCCGTGCAGCTACCGACAGCACCAACGGCCCCGCTGATGATCCGAACGGCATCTCGGTCACGGTAAGCCTCAAGACTTCGGGCCATCCGACCGATCTCATTGCGGTGTCGGTGCCGAAGGCAATGGCGCGGCCGGGCAGCCACTTCCGCTTTGTGCTGCCCGCACAGGCGGTGCCAGGTGCGGCGAAGGTGACGCTGGCCGATGGCCAGGCCCTGCCTGCGTGGCTACGTTTCACGCCACAGTCGCGCGCGTTCACCGCCACGTCTGTGCCGGCCGGAGCGCTGCCGGTGCAGGCGGTGATGACGGTGGGTGATGTGCGCGTGCCGTTGGTGATCACCGAGCGCAACCAGTAAATGAGGTGGGATGTGACTGAGAACGATGTAGCCCAGGACGGGCGGCGCCAGGCTGGCGCCACGCCGGATGGGGAGCGCGCCGTGGCAGGTGGGCAGGTGGCGACCAGGCCGCGCTCGGCCACCCATGGCGCGGTGGCCGTGGCCGGGCTGGTGGCTTTCTTGCTGGCCCTGGTCATCCTGCATGCCGATCGGCCTTTCGGCGACGATGTAGTGAAGTCCGCGCTCTTCATGCTCGGCATGACCTCGGCGGCAGTGCTGCTGGTGGACCTGCTGTGGCTGAAGGCGTATCGCCGCACGTCTACCGGACTGGACTTCGGCCGCGATCATCCGTCGTGGCAGCGCAGCCTGTTCAAGTTCGCTGGCCTGCTTGGTAGTCTGGGTTTCGTCGCGCTGCTGTACTGGCTGTTCCCGGAGTACCACGGCGATTTCTACGACCGCTACTACGCAATGCTGCGGCTCGTGCTGCCGCCGTGGCTGGCCCTGGCGTTACCCTACCTGTACTTCGTCGACCGCAAGATGGCGCAGCCGTTCGACGGCTACTGGCACCTGGGCCGACTGGTGACCATGCAGTGGGACAAGGTGGATGTCCGCATCGTTGGCCAGCATCTGCTGGGCTGGCTGGTGAAGGGCTTCTTCCTGCCGCTGATGTTCGCCTACATGTGCAACGATCTGGCGCGCTTCCTGGCCACCGACTACAGCCAGCTCAATGGCTTCAAGGCCTGGTTCGACCTCTTGTATGGGCTGTTCTACTTCATCGACGTGGGATTGGTGGCAATGGGCTACCTGCTGGCGCTGCGCATCGCCGACACGCACCTGCGTTCGGCCGAGCCGACCATGCTGGGCTGGGTCGTGGCACTGGTTTGCTACGAGCCGTTCTGGTCGTTGTATGGGCGCCAGTACCTAGCCTATGACACGGGTTTCAAGTGGGGCGCCTGGCTGTGGAACACGCCGCTGCTGTACGGCATCTGGGGTAGCGCCATCCTGCTGCTGACGGCCATCTATGTCTGGGCCACGGTCAGCTTCGGCGCGCGTTTCTCCAACCTGACGCATCGGGGAATCATCACCAATGGCCCTTACCGCTGGACCAAGCATCCGGCCTACGTGGCCAAGAACCTGTCGTGGTGGATGATTTCCATCCCCTTCGTGGCGCAAGGTTCGGGCGATGAGGCGTTGCGCCACTGCTTGCTGCTTCTGGCCGTGAACGGCATCTACGCACTGCGCGCGTGGACCGAGGAGCGCCACCTGTCACGCGATCCGGAGTACGTGGCCTACGCCAGATGGATCGACGAGAACGGGCTCTTCCGCTTCCTGCGTCACTTGCCGTCGCAGAATCGGCTGCGTTATCGCGCGGCCTGAGCGGGACGCCGCACCGCTTTGGCGATTGCCGATTTCGGGGGACCAGTCGGCGAGCCTACAGCCCGTTACCGCTGCCGGGCGAGCACAGCGAGTCGCGCCTGCACGGCCGGGTCGTCGAGCAGCGCACTGGCCGGTCCGGGCAGCCGGCGGCGCCAGTTGGGGTGGGTCTCAATGGTGCTCGGCAGGTTTGGCTGTTCGGTAAGGCCGAACAGGTCTTCCAGCGGTACGACGGTCAACGGTACAGGAGCGGCGGCAGTAAAGGCCGTGGCGGCCGTGGCGAAATCGTCGGCGGTGGCGTCGAGCGCGATGTCGGCATCTGCTGCACTTGCCGCGCCGGCACGCTCCAGTGCCAACCTCAACGTGGTGATGTGCAACGGAGGGGGATTGCCGTATTGCTCGGCCGCGTGATTGTGGTGTGCGAAGGCTTCCACCAGGGCATGCCGATCGGCCATGCGCTGCACGTGCGCCTGGGCTTCGTCCATGCCAGCGGGCAGTAGCCCGAGCTTGCCCTGCCAGCGCAGATCGTTGCCGACCCACCAGCCGGCCAACGTGGATAGATCGTGTGTGCTGGTCATGGCCACAGACGTGCGCGCCCAATCTTGTGGTGGGCGGAACGGCTGTCCGGGCACCGCTTCCTCGCGCTCAAACCAGAGGATGCGCATGCCAAGCAGGCCGGTGTCGGCCAGTTGCCCGCGCAACCCGCCCGGCACGGTGCCGAGGTCTTCGCCAATGACGATGCAGCGGTTGCGCCAGGACTCCAACGCAATCAGCCGTAGCAGATCCTGCAGCGGATAGCGCAGGTACACACCGTCCAGCGCGGATGCCCCCTCCGGAATCACCCACAGCCGCATCAGCCCGAGCACGTGGTCGATGCGCACGCCACCCGGTGTGGACATGACTGCGCGCAGCATCTCGATGAAGGCGGC
>NZ_JAELUI010000253.1 GCF_016429285.1 Ralstonia sp. ASV6 | reverse complement strand
CGTCGCCAAGGGTGCGCAGAGCTTTGTCGTGCACCCTGACGGCACGCCGGGCAACGAGCCCACCAGTGAGCCGCGCGCGCTGGCCACGGAGGAAATCCCGGGCATCATTGCGCAGTACCGTCAGGCCGTGCTGCGTGCACGGCGTGCTGGCTTCGATTTTGTCGAGATCCATGCCGCCAACGGTTACCTGCTGCACCAGTTCCTTTCCACCAATAGCAATCAACGTACTGACCAGTACGGCGGCTCGCTGGAAAACCGTGCGCGCCTGATTCTGGAAGTCGTCGACACGGCCATTGCAGAAATCGGCGCGGATCGCGTTGGCATTCGCTTGTCGCCGCATTTTGTTGCCCACGACATCGCAGATGCCGAAGCCGAAGCCAGCGCGCTGTATCTTGCGCGTGAACTGACCAAGCGCGGCATCGCCTATCTGCACATCGCCGAGCCGGATTGGGCGGGTGGTCCTGAGTTGTCCGGCGAGTTCCGCCGCCAACTGCGCGATGCCTTCAAGGGTACGCTGATCGTCTGTGGCCAATACAGCGCGGAAGAGGGCGAGCAGATGGTGGCGTCGGGTCTGGCCGATGCCGTGGCCTTTGGTCGTCCGTTCATCGCCAACCCGGATCTGGTGGCGCGCTTCCGCGCCGGCGCGGTGCTCAACAAGCCGGATCGCACGACCTACTATGGCGGTCAGGAAAAGGGCTACACCGACTATCCGACGCTGGAAGAAGCGGCCTGATCGGTACGCGCCCTCCCAACAAAAAGCCGCGCTGGCAATTGCCTAGCGCGGCTTTTTTGTTTGGCGTGCGGGTAACGTTCAGGGTTGAATCACCACCTTGCCCGTCACCTTGCGTGCCGCCATGTCGAGCAGCGCTTGCGTGGTTTGCTCCAGCGGGTAGCGCGCTGAAATATGCGGACGAATCTTGCCTTCTTTCATCCAGCCAATCATCTGCATCATGTTGGCGAGATTGGCCTTCGGCTCGCGGCGCGCGAACTCACCCCAGAACACGCCCACCAACGACGCACCCTTGAGCAGTGCCAGGTTCAGCGGCATCTTGGGGATTTCGCCGTTGGCAAAGCCCACCACCAGATAGCGGCCACGCCAGGCGATCGAACGGAACGCCGGCTCTGCATAAATGCCGCCGACCGGGTCATAGATCACGTCTGGGCCCTTGCCGTCGGTCAGTTCTTTGATGCGCTCGCGCAGGTCTTCGGCCGAGTAGTTGATCAGCGCATCGGCGCCGTGCTCCTTGCAGACGGCGAGCTTTTCATCGCTTGACGCGGCGGCAATCACGCGCGCGCCGATTGCCTTGCCGATTTCGATGGCTGCCAGTCCCACGCCACCCGCCGCACCCAGCACCAGCATCGTTTCACCGGCCTTCAGTTGGCCGCGATCGACCACCGCGTGGTGCGAGGTGCCGTAGGTGAGGGTGAATGCTGCCGCCGTATCAAACGCCATGCCCGGCGGCATCGGCATCACCACCTTGGCCGATGCCTTCACCTGCGAGGCAAACGCGCCCTGACCAAGGAACGCGATCACATGGTCGCCCGCTTTCACGTGCGACACACCTTCGCCCACTGCGTTGACCACGCCCGCCACTTCCGAGCCCGGCGTGAAAGGCAACTCCGGCTTGAACTGGTATTTGTTCTGGATGATCAGCACGTCGGGAAAATTCACCCCCGCGGCCTTTACGTCGATGACGACTTCGCCGGCGCCCGGCGAGAGGTCCGGCAGCGTTTCAATCACCAGCGATTCGGGCGGGCCCCAGGTCTTGCAGACGACGGCTTTCATGGTGTGTCTCCTGATCGGTCTTGCGTTGGATGGTTCGCGTGTCTCGCATGCTTTGTGTGCGATCTCGTCTGGCAGTTTAACCGAATAAAAGCACGGTCGTTCGATTCGATCGCGAGACGCTCATCGAGCAATCGGTTGGCCGATATATTGATCGGTTTTTATAGGCGTGCACCAGGTGCGCGTGAGCACGATTCGTGCGCATTGCTCGGTTACAATCCGCGCCATGCATATTCTTATCGCCAACGACGACGGATACCTCGCGCCGGGTCTCGCCGCGCTGCACCGTGCGCTCAGTCCCCTGGGCCGCGTAACTGTGGTGGCGCCGGAGCAGAACCACAGCGGTGCATCCAACTCGCTCACGCTCCAGCGTCCGCTGTCGGTGTTTGAAGCAACGGACGGTTCCCAGAAGGGGTTCCGCTTCGTCAACGGCACCCCGACGGACTGCGTCCATATCGCCCTGACCGGCATGATTGAGGAGAAGCCCGACCTGGTCGTCTCCGGTATCAACCAGGGGCAGAACATGGGCGAGGACGTGCTGTATTCCGGCACCGTTGCTGCCGCTATCGAGGGCTATCTGTTCGGCATTCCGTCGATTGCGTTTTCGCAGGTTGATAAGGGCTGGACGCACCTGGATGCTGCAGAGCGCGTCGTCCGCGAGGTGGTCGAGCGCTACCTGTCCGATCCGCTCGAGGGGCAGATGCTCCTCAATGTGAACATTCCGAATCTGCCGTACAGCGAACTCGGTGGCTGGCGTGCCACACGCCTGGGCAAGCGGCACCAGTCGCAACCGGTGATCCGCCAAGCTAACCCGCGCGGCGAACCGATTTTCTGGGTCGGCGCCGCCGGCGATGCCAAGGACGCCAGCGAAGGCACCGATTTCCATGCAGTCGCGCACGGCTTTGTTTCGTTGACGCCGCTGCAGCTCGATCTGACCGACACGGCGCAACTGCGCACCGTGCGCCGCTGGCAGACGCCATGATCGCCACGGTGGCCCATGTCTGAACATTCGCGCGGCCGGCGCTTTCCTCTGACGCTTGACGCGGTGGTCGAGCGCAAGCCCGTGGAGCGCCAGCGCGAGACGCGCATCTCGTCCGGTGTGAGCGCCGTCTCCCGCCCGACACCGGCGCGCGCGGCGTCGGTCGAGCGCGTGCAGCCAGCGTCGGCGCCAGCTCCCGCTCCGCAGCGGGTAGCGGGCGTTGATGCTGCGGTCGGTGCCATTGCGGCGAGTGCCGTACAGGCGCGCACGGCCGCTGCGCATGCGGCGGCAGGTGGTATGGCATCGGATCGCGCACGCCAGGCATTGGTTGACCGCGTGCAAGCCGCGGGCGTGAGCGACAAGCGCGTGCTGGCTGCGATTGGCACGGTGCCACGCCATCTGTTCGTTGATGCTGGCCTGGCCTCGCAGGCCTATGAAGATTCGGCGCTGCCAATTGGTCATCAGCAAACGATCTCGAAGCCTTCGGTGGTCGGCCGGATGATCGATTTGCTGCTGCGTGAGCGTCCCGCGCGTGCGCAAAGCTTGCCGCTTGCGCGCGTGCTCGAAATTGGAACTGGCTGCGGCTACCAGGCCGCTGTGCTGTCGCAAGTGGCCGACGAGGTGTATTCGATCGAACGCATCCGTCCGCTGCATGAGAAAGCCAAAGCGAACTTGCGGCCACTCCGCGTGCCAAACATCCGGCTGCACTACGGTGACGGCATGCTGGGGTTGCCGAAGGCGGCGCCGTTCGACGCCATCATCCTGGCCGCTGCCGGGATGGAGGTGCCGCAGGCGCTGCTCGATCAGCTTGCCGTTGGCGGGCGCCTGATCGCCCCGGTGGCGATGGACCGCAATAGCAGTGGCTCGGGCCCCGCGCAGCAGTTGGTGCTGATCGAGCGCCGCAGCCGCTTCCAGTTTCACAGTACCGCGCTTGAAGGCGTTTTCTTTGTCCCTTTAAAATCAGGAACTGTTTAGCATGTTCATTTCCCGGAGTTCCATGAACCCTCCAAGCCCCGCACGCACCGGCCGGCTTGCCGTGGCGATGGTGTCGGCCGCATTGCTGGCGGCTTGCGCATCCTCCGGCAACCAGGCACCCGTTCTCGACCGCACCTCGCGTGCCGGTACCACGTCCACTGCCTCGCAAGAGCCGCCGCCCCCTGGCTACTATCGAGTCAAACGCGGCGATACGCTGTATAGCATCGCTCTGCGCAACGGCCAGGCGCCGCGTGATCTCGTGGCGTGGAATAACATCCCCAATGCGAATCAGATCGAAGTCGATCAATTGATACGCGTCGTACCGCCGAACGCGGATGTCAGC
>NZ_JAELUI010000252.1 GCF_016429285.1 Ralstonia sp. ASV6 | reverse complement strand
GATCCCCAATCGGTTGGCCCACCAGCGCACCGTCTCCGGCGCGTCACCGGACACCAGGTGCAAACACAAGCCTTGCTCGCGCAAAGCCTCCAGGCAGGCAGGCGCATCGGCGCGCGGGGTATCCGCCAGAGTGAAGCGCGCGAGGGGTTGTCCGTCGCGGCCAAGCCAGACCACGGTGCATGCCGCGGCGGGCGGCACTTCTTCCATCGGCGCTTCGTAGCCGTAGCGGATGGCCTTGACTGATTGATTCGCGTACTGCGTCGCGGCGAACAGCTGTGTGCCCAAGCGCAGCGACTGTTCACCAACCACCGCATGCACCCCATGCCCCGGCACGTTGGTGGCGCACTCCACAGCGGGCAATGTCAATGCGTCGGGCGCGGCAGCACGCAGCGACTGCGCGATCGGATGGTTCTCCGATTGCTCCATCGCACAGGCCATCGCGAGGCAGGATTCGGCATCGACATCGCCAAAGGTTTCGATGCTCAGCAAGCGCAGACGCCCTTCGGTGAGCGTGCCGGTCTTGTCGAGCAGCACGTCGGTCACCGCAGCCAGACTTTCGATGGCGTGACCGCGCGTGACCAGCACGCCGCGCCTTGCCAACGCGCCGCTGGCCGCTGCCAGTGCAGACGGTGTGGCAAGTGACAGCGCACATGGGCAGCTCACCACCAGCACCGCGACCGTGACGGCAAACATACGGGTGGGATCGATCCACCACCACGCAATCGCCGTCAGCACCGCCCAACCAAGCAGCACCGCCACAAAGCGGCCGGCAACGTGATCGGCCAGTTCAGCCATGCGAGGCTTGTCGGTCAGCGCACGATCCAGCAGTTCGACGATGGCCGCCAGACGCGTCTGCGTGCCCACACGGCTCACGCGCACACGGATGGCGCTGGCCACGTTATAGCTGCCGGCAAGCACGGCCGAGCCGATATCGCGCTGGCGCGGCACACTCTCACCGGAGAGCAGCGATTCATCGATCTCGGTGGTGCCGCGCTCGATCACGCCGTCAGCGGGGAGCACCTCGCCTGCACGCACTTCCACACAATCGCCCACACACAGCGTGGCAACAGGAATGGTTTGCAACGTGCCGGACGCCGCATCCATACGGCGACACGTGGCAGGCAATTGGCGCACCAGGGCCTCTGCGCCGGATGCGGCACTCTGCCGCGCGCGCAGTTCCAGATACCGCGCCGCCAACAGAAACGCGACGAACATCGTCACAGAATCGAAATACGTCTCGCCATGGCCGCGCACCGTGGCGAACACACTCGCGACGAACGCTGCGCCAATGCCCAGCGCCACCGGCACATCCATGCCGACATGTGCGTGCCGTACCTGACGCCACGCGCTGCGGAAGATCGGAGCAGCAGAGATCAGTACCACCGGCACGGTCAGCAACAGGCTCGCCCACTGCATCAGGCGGGTCTGGTCGACGGGGATGTCGCTACCGTGCAAGTACACCGGCCACGCGTACATCATCACCTGCATCATCCCGAGCATGGCAATACCGAGCCGGATCAGCAGGCTGCGGCGCTCGCGCGCCTCTGCCGTACGGCGGGCCGAAGGCTGATCGGGCCAGGCCTCGTAGCCCACGTCAGCAATGGCTGCAAACACAGCTGACAGGCGCACGGCACCCGGCTCGCAGACGAGGCGAGCGCGCTCGGTAGCGTAGTTGACGGTGGTTTCGCGGATGCCGACAACGCGCGAAAGCGCGCGCTCGATCAGCCAGACGCATGCGGCACAGCGCATGCCGGTGATCGCCAGCGAGACCTCCTCTGCACCATCCGCACGGGCGCGCACAAAGCGCTCGCGCATGACGGGTAGATCGTATGTCGCCCACACAGCTTCGGCCTCCGCGCGCTTATCGCCGTCCAGCGGGCGGGCAAAGGCAATCGGGCCATCATAGATATGGCCCATGCCGGAGGCGTGCAGCGTCTGCGCAATCGCCTGGCAACCGGCACAGCAAAACGTTTGGGATTGGTCGGCGATGTTGCCGTGCAGCGCGGTCGCTGCATCAAGCGACGAACCGCAGTGGTAGCAGGTGGTTTGTGACGACGCTGCCTCACTTGCCTGATGTGGCGGAGCCGCGTCGCGGGCAGCGGCGGAAAGCGTTGGGGCGTAGGTCGTCGTCATTATGTGGCCATGCTAGCCACACGCCGCCAACCGCCCATTGATGTGCGTCAAGAGCCGTCACCGTGGCTGAACACGCAGCTAAGCGCCGTGCAAGCCACACGTGGTCGCACTGCCCTGTCACAAAATATTCCGCGTCCTATAGTGTTAGCTGGACCAGGCAAACAGGAGGGCGTCCCGTGGCAACCGAATTCAGCCTGTACAACATTCACTGCGAGTGGGGCGAGCACGGTGCCTCCACGCTGGCACCACATTGCGACGCGGTCATCGTGGTCGACGTGCTGTCGTTCTGCACCTGTGTGGACATTGCGGTCGGGCGCGGCGCGCGCATCTACCCGTATCCGTGGCGCGACAGCAGTGCGGAAGTCTTTGCCCGCCGTGCCGGCGCCATGCTGGCGTGCACCAATCGCAGTCAGCCTGGCTACTCGCTGTCGCCGGCCTCGTTGAAGGAACTGCCGGTGGGCAGCAGCCTGGTCCTGCCCTCACCCAACGGCGCAACGCTGGCCCTGGCGACCGGTTCAACGCCGACGTTTGCCGGTTGCCTGCGCAACGCGCGTGCCGTGGCGGAGGCAGCATCGCGACTCGGCCGCCGCGTGGCCGTGGTGGCGTCGGGCAAGCGCTGGGCCGACGGAAGTTTACGCCCGGCCCTGGAGGATTGGCTGGCCGCCGGCGCCATCGTGCATCACCTGTCGGAGACGGTGGCGGGCTTTCTGCCGCAAGCGCTATCGCCCGAAGCCCTCGCTGCACGGGCGATCTATCGGGAGGCCTCCCAGACCGGGATGATGAAAGCGTGGCTGCTGGATTCGGTGTCAGGCCGCGAACTGTGCGAACGCGGCTTTGCTGAGGACGTGGCCATCGCCTCGCAAACGGACGTGAGCAACATCGCCCCGATGCTGGTGGAAGGCGCGTTCCGCAACGTCAATCGTAAGAACGAGAGCTTGGCGCAGGATTTCCTGGGGGCAGTAAACCTGCGCCCATCACACGCGCCATCTTCGCATCGCAATCCGCCGCCTTCGCATTGAGCACGCCTGCACGGCGGGCGGCAATCGGTCAGGTCAACGACGTATCCACCTCGCGGCGAGGCGCCTCGAGGTATTCGCGCGACTGCATCTCGACGATGCGCGACACCGTGCGCTGGAACTCGTTGGCCATCTGGCCTTCGGTATAGAGTTCGTCCGCCGATACCTCGGCCGACATCAGCAGCTTGACCTTGTGGTCGTAGAACACGTCGATCAGCCAGGTGAAGCGGCGCGCTTCGGATGCCATGCGCGGTGTCATCTTTGGCACATCAGCCAGGATCACGGTATGAAAGCGCGAGGCGATTTCCAGGTAATCGTTCTGCGAGCGCGGACCGCCGCACAGCGTGGCGAAATCGAACCACACCACGCCACCGGCCTTGCGCGCAGCGCGAATTTCACGGTGCTCGATTCGCAGTATCGGCGATTCATCCGGCACTTCCGCCACGGCAGCAAATGCATCGCGCAACGCCGAGTTGGCCTTGGCGCCCAGCGGGGTGTAGTACGCCTGCACCTGCTCCATTGCACGCTTGCGATAGTCGACACCGGCATCCACGTTGAGGATGTCGAGTTTCTCTTGCAGCAGCGCGATGGCGGGCAGCACACGGTCGCGGTGCAGGCCGTCCGGATACAACAGGTCCGGCCGGTAGTTGGACGTCATCACGAACTGCACGCCATTGGCGAAGAGCTGATCAAGCAGGCGGTGCAGAATCATCGCGTCAGCAACGTCGCTGACGTGGAATTCATCAAAGCAGATCAAGCGGTAGCGCTTGGCGATGCGGCGCGCCAGTTCATCGAGCGGGTCGGCGCGGCCGCGCAGTTCTTCCAGCTGGCGATGCACCTCACGCATGAACTCGTGAAAGTGCAGACGCGTCTTACGCACCAGCGGCACACAGCTATAGAAGGCATCCATCAGGAACGACTTGCCGCGCCCCACCCCGCCCCACATGTACACGCCGCGTGGCAGGTCAG
>NZ_JAELUI010000251.1 GCF_016429285.1 Ralstonia sp. ASV6 | reverse complement strand
GGTCAAGGGTGTGAAAGTCCAGGCTTTGCAGAACGGGCTGAACTCGCTGGCCGACGATGTGGCCACCACGCGCCGCGCCATCGGCAACCAGCCCGGCAAGGTCGTGCTGGTGGGGCATTCGTGGGGCGGCACGGTCATCACCGAGGCCGGCGCGGACAGCAAGGTTGCCGGGCTGGTCTATGTGGCAGCCTTTGCGCCGGATGCCGGCCAGTCGACGGAAGAGGCCGGCAAGGACTACGCACCAGCGCCCGGCATCGGCAAGCTGGTGGCGGATGCCAACGGCTACCTCTCGCTACCCGCTGCAGCGCTGGCGAGCGACTTTGCGCAGGATGTACCGGCCGCGCAGGCGCGCGTGATGGCCGCCACGCAGGGGCCCATCAAGGCAACGGCATTTGGTGAGCGGACCACGGTGGCCGCATGGCAGAGCAAGCCCTCGTGGTTCATCGTCAGCGAGCACGATCGGATGATTCAGCCGGACCTGGAGCGCGCCATGGCCAGGAAGATCGGTGCCAAGGTGACGAGCTTGCCGACCAGCCACGTGCCGCAGCAGTCGCGGCCGCAGGAGGTGGCGAAGGTCATTCTCGACGCCGTGCATGCGGTCGAGGTGCGCAACTGAGGTGCGCGTGCGGTGATGGCTTGCGTGTCAGCTTGGCCGCTCACCCATCGCGCGCAGAAAGGTCTGTTGTGCGGCCAGGAGCTCTGGATAGGTGAGCGTGCGGTAGTCGAGCGCATGCAGGCGTGCAACCTCTGCTATGCGTACGGCCAGCGCTGGATAGTGCCGATGGCTGTAGGTCGGAAACAGATGGTGTGTGAGGTGCCAGTTCAGGCCGCCCAGCCAGTAGCCGATCCACGCCGGTTGCGGCTGCCAGTCGCATGCGGTGTGGAAGGCATGTTCATGCCACGTGTGCGGCAACCGACCGGATTCGGGCGGCAGATAGAACGTCACGTCGGCCCAGTGCGTGCCCAGGATCAGCGCCACCAGTACGCACGACGCGAGCATCTGCCCGACAAGGTAGCCGAACGCCACCCAGCCCCAGCCGAGGCCCATCCGATGTGCTACCCAGGCCGGCACGGCCACGGCCATCAGCAGATGCAGCGCCTTTGCGCACAGAAAGGTTGCCCAGCCCCGCAGGCCCGGTAGCACGCGGTCTGTTTTGAGTGCGGTGAGCCCAAGGCGGTCTGACCAGTCGTAGATCCAGTTGATGTAGGGCAGCGACAGCGCGGCGATCAACGGCCAGTAGCGATGCTGATACTGAAACTGCGGATACCACGGCTGAAACGGCGTCTGCCGCAGGAAGCGGTTGGCGGCGGTGTCGAGGTCGTAGTGCTCGATGTTGGCGTGCGCGTGGTGATAGTGCACGTGGCGCACCGTCCAGTATGCGGGCTCGATGCCGAGCGGGATGGCGGTGAGCCGGATCATGGCGCTGTCCAGCCACGCCCACGGCGACAGCGCCCGGTGCGCGCCATCGTGCAGCACGTTCATGGCCAGCAGCATCGCGAAGAACGGAAACGCGAGATAGGCCAGCACGAAGACGACCGGGCTCGCCGCCGTGACCATGGCGACATAGAGCAGCGCTGCGCAGGTCGCGAGGAACAGGCCTTTGACGATCAGGCCGAGATCGGCAAAGCGGTGGTCGCCGTTTGCCTGCAGGTAGCCATGCGCGGCACTGCGCAGGTCATCCGCCAGCGTAGATGCGCGCGGTGAGGCGTAGCGGAGCTTACTGAGATTTGGCATGCGGTGAAGATTGCAATGGTGTGCCCGTACGCAGCGCATGCCACAGGGCGCAAGCGAGGCCATGTACACCCAGCGCAACGGCCAGGCCATTGGAGAGCGCATCGCCAGTACCGCACACACCGATCATGAGTGCAGGCAGCGCGATCGCCAGCAAAGACCACAGCCAGCGCCCCCATGCGCGCCCGTCCGACAGGCCGCCCAGGGCAACCGTCAGCAGCAGGATGAGGGCAAACCACACGGCCTGCCAGTGCCCCAGCCAGAAGCCATCGGTACGCACGTAGTCGATCACCACGCCAAAGAGCAATACGCCGCCGGTGGCAATCCAGCCGGCCGGTGTCACGCGCGTGTCGCGCTGCAGATGCGGGGCGCGCAGGCCGAGCCAGTGCAGTGCGGGCACGATGTTGGCCCAGAACGGGTTGTCGCTGTGTGTGGGTGTGTGCACGCCGTAGCGGATCGGTACGTCGGGCATGGCGCGCTGGTAGGTGCCGAATAGCTTGTCCCACAGCAGCAGCGTGCCGCCGAAGTTGCGGTCGATGTATTCCGGGTTGCAGCCGTGGTGTACGCGGTGGTTGGCCGGCGTGACCATGAACCTGTCGAGCACGCCCGAGCTGCCCACCAGCCCGCAGTGGTTGTAGAACTGCACGGAGTAGTGCAGCCCGGATACCGCCACGAACATCTCGGGCGTCACGCCCAGCAGCGCCAGTGGCACAAAAAACGGCAACGAGGTCAGCGACGACAGCCACGCATTGCGCACCCCCAGCGACAGGTTGAAGTGTTCGCCCTCGTGATGCACTGCATGGATGGCCCACAGGAGGCCGAACCGATGATGCATGCGGTGCAGCCAGTAGAAGCCCAGGTCCCACGCCACGAAGGCAAAGGCCCAGCCGATGACCGGGTGCCAGCCATCCACCCAATGCAGGCTGGCATTGGCATACAGCCAGGTGAAGCCAGCCACCTCCAGGCCACGGCACAACCACATCAGCACGTGACCGGAGTTCAGGTTGAGGATGACGTCACGCCATGGCAGCGGCTGGCCGCGCCACCACTTGAGTGCAGCCAGCTCCAGCAGCACGCAGCCGAGCATGAGGGCCAGCGGTAGGGCAAATGCATTCATGTCGATACGGTTTCAATCGAGAGGGTAGGAGCGCGCCGCGCGAGCCAATGGCGCGCGGCCACGCCGCACAGTACGCCCACCGCCACGCCGGCAGACAGGTCGAGCGCAACGTGCCGGCGTGTCTGGATGGTTGCGTACAGCACGCCGAGCCCCCACGCCGCTGCCAGCAGCGTACGGATGGGCTTGCGCGCATCGGCCAGCGCCCAGACGGAGAGCGCCGTGAGCGCGCCATGCAGCGAAGGCAGGCAGTTCTGGCTCGAATCCATGGCCATCAGCATGCGTTGCACGCTGGCCGGCAGAGACCCGTCGGCCAGCGGCGGGTAGTGCAGCGTGGTCGGCCAGAGCAGGAAGACCGCGCCGCTCACCAGGGCGCTCATCTGCATGGCGCGTTCCAGCCAGCGCAGCCGGTGCATGTCAGCCAGCAGATACGCCAGCGGAATCAGCGCAAAGAACGACAGGTACAGCCAGATGCCCGACGTGCTGAACGGGATGGCACGGTCCAGCGTCGTCTCGGGCACCACGGTGCCCGCACCTTGCAGCACACCGCATGTGCCGTAGACCAGGCCGACTGAACACCAGCCCAGCGCCATATGACGCAGGCGAGCGGCGAGCGGGCTCATTGGGCGGCTCCCGATGCGGCAAGCCGGACGATGCGGCGCCGCTTGGTGGTGAAGTCGGTCGCAATAGTTTGCGGTGCCGGGTGCCATGTCACGCGTGTCATGTCGACGCCCTGGCGGGCAAACACGTCTGCCAGATGCGCCTGGCACGCACGGACGATGTCAGCACTGGTGGGGCTGACGGAGAGTGCCAGCGTGTGCGCGTCGGTTTGCACCAGGCGGTAGTCAGCCAGCAGCGGCAGCGCTTGCGCCAGGGCGCGCGAGCATACATCCGCAAACAGCGTAACGGTGCCACCGCCGTGTGCAGGCAGCACGAGCGTGTCGTCACAGCGGCCTTCGATGCGCTCGATGGCCATGGCGGGGTTGCCGCAGGGGCAGGGCGGTAGCGCGGGGTCTTGGCGGATGAGGATGTCGTCCAGCCGGTAACGCACGATGGGCTGCGTGCTGCGTGTGAAATCCGTGACGATGGGCGCGAAGCGGAGGTCGTCCAGCCACTGCGGCTCGATGTGCACGTGCGCCTCGTTCAGGTGCAGCGTGCCGTGCGCACAGGTGGCGCCCAGGAAGCCCTCGGTGGCCTGGTAGACCTCGCCCACGTTGCCGAATGCCTGCGCCAACAACACGCGGTCCATCGGTTCCAGCACCTCGGCGCCGGAAAGCACTTGCACCGGTGCGATGTC
>NZ_JAELUI010000250.1 GCF_016429285.1 Ralstonia sp. ASV6 | reverse complement strand
GGTCTACTCTGACGCAGACACGAAGGAGTGGGTGCAGAAGGGCTGCCGCAGCGCCGGCATCGGTTGCCTGGAGTGCAAGCAGCCCGTGATCGAAGGCATCCTGCGCGAGCAGCAGCCGATGCTCGAACGCGCCCAGAAGTACATGGACGATCCGTCCCTGCTGCGCGCCATCATCGCCGACGGTTGCGACAATGCCCGCAAGGTCACGCAAGAGACGATGCGTGAGGTGCGCGAGGCGATGGGCCTGGCCTACAGCTGACGCCGCTGATGACCGCTGCTGCGCTCGATCCGCATACGCTCGCCGCGCCGTCCGCTTGGGTGGCGCGATGGGCGGCTGAATTGCCGGCTGGCGCGTCTGTGCTGGATGTGGCCTGTGGCAGTGGCCGGCATGCACGTTGGCTCACGGCGCGTGGTCTGCGCGTGACCGGTGTTGACCGGGATGTCGCAGCACTTGCCGGGCTTGCGGGCATCGCTGAAACCATGGTCGCAGACATCGAGGGTGGTCCTTGGCCATTGCCGGCCGATGCCGCATTCGACGCGGTGGTTGTCACCAACTACCTGCATCGGCCGCTGTGGCCGCAGCTGCTGGCGGCGGTTGCGCCGGGCGGGCGCCTGATCTACGAAACTTTTGCCATCGGAAACGAAACTGTCGGGAAACCGTCCAATCCGGCATTCCTGCTGCTACCCGGCGAATTGCTGAGTGCCGTGCAGGGTCAATTGCGTGTGATCGGTTACGAAGACGGTTTTGTCTCGTCGCCCCGAGAGGCTTACTTGCAGCGGGTTTGCGCGGTACGCGAGCGCTCAGGGGATGCGGCACCCCGATATGCACTTTGAAGTTGCTGAGTACAGGGGCCCAATTTGTCACCTGAGCGTCTCTTGGCAGCATTCGATGTGGCGAATTCGTTTTGACCTTCCGGTACAATCCGACTGTTTACGTTGACGCTTTTGTTTGTTTTCGAAACCATGACCCAGATTTCCGGCAGTCTCGTCGCCATCGTCACGCCCATGCACGAGGACGGCAGCCTTGATTTCCCGTCCCTGCGCAAGCTCATCGACTGGCACATCGCTGAAGGCACCGACGGCATCGTCATCGTCGGCACCAGCGGCGAATCCCCGACGGTGTCGGTGGAAGAGCACCGTGAGCTGATCCGCGTGGCGGTCGAGCAGGCCAACAAGCGCATCCCCATCATCGCCGGTACCGGTGGCAACTCCACCGTGGAGGCCATCGAACTGACGGCCTACGCTAAGCAGGTGGGCGCCGATGCTTCGTTGCAGGTCGTGCCGTATTACAACAAGCCGACGCAGGAAGGCATGGTCTTGCACTTCCGCAAGGTGGCCGAGTCGGTCGATCTGCCGGTCATCCTGTACAACGTGCCGGGCCGTACCGTGGCCGATATGACGGTCGAGACCATGCTGCGTCTGGCCGAAGTGCCTGGCATCATCGGCGTGAAGGAAGCCACCGGCAACATCGACCGTGCTGCGCAGCTCATCAAGGGTGCTCCGGCTTCGTTCAAGATCTACAGCGGGGATGATCCGACTGCCATCGCGCTGATGCTGCTGGGCGGTCATGGCAACATCTCCGTCACCGCTAACGTGGCGCCGCGCGCCATGCACGAGTTGTGCGCTGCCGCCATGCGCGGCGACGTGGAGACGGCACGCCGCATCCACATGCAACTGCTGTCGGTGCATAAGAACTTGTTCGTTGAATCGAATCCGATTCCCGTCAAGTGGGCCCTGCAAGCCATGGGCATGATGGAAGGCGGTATCCGCCTGCCGTTGACGCCGCTGGCTCCCCAGTATCACGAAGTGGTGCGTGCATCCCTGAAGGATGCCGGGCTGCTCTCCTGATGTTCACCGGCTTACAAGCCATCGTTCTCGTTTGAAGGATCGCAAGTCAATGAAACTGCTCCAAACCCGTCGCGGGGCTGTGGCGACGTCCGCTCAACTGTTGCTGGCCGCGCTGTCGGTTGCCATGATTTCCGGTTGCGATACCGTCAATGAGGTGATGCAGCCGGACCGCATCGATTACAAGTCGCAGGCCAAGAAGGGCCCGACGCTGGAAGTCCCGCCTGACCTGACCAGCGTCCAGGCTGACCGTCGTTATGCTGCGCCGGATACGGGTACGACCACGCTGTCGGCCTACACGTCGACGGCCCCGAAGGTTACGACGCCCGGCTCGGGCGCCGACAACGTGCTGCCCGCCGTGTCGGACATGCGCATCGAGCGCGACGGCAATCAACGCTGGCTGGTTGTGAAGGCCACGCCGGACGCCCTGTGGCCGCAACTGCGCACGTTCTGGCAAGAGCTGGGCTTCCTGCTGGTGATCGACTCGCCCGAGACCGGCATCATGGAAACCGACTGGGCCGAGAATCGCGCGAAGATTCCGCAGGACATCATCCGCCGCACGGTCGGCAAGGTGTTCGATGGCCTGTATTCGACGGGTGAGCGCGACAAGTTCCGCACGCGCATTGAGAAGGGCCCGAGCGGTACGGTCGAGGTCTACATCTCGCACCGTGGCGCGCAGGAACAACTGGTCGGCTCCTCCAAGGATCAGACCGTATGGACGCCGCGTCCGGCAGATCCTGAGCTGGAAGCTGAGTTCCTCTCGCGCCTGATGCAGCGTCTGGGCGCCAGCAAGGAAGCTGCGCAGCAGAAGCTCGTGCAGACACAGGCTGCCCACCCGGTGGAGGCGGGCGCGAAGGCGACTGAGGGTGTGCAGGCTGCACGCACTGCCGGACCGTCGCTGCTGGCGCAGGCAAATGGTCAGCCGGTGTTGAACGTACCGGAACCCTTCGATCGCGCGTGGCGCACCGTGGGTCTGGCGCTGGATCGCGTGAACTTCACCGTGGATGATCGCGACCGCACGCAAGGCGTGTACTTCGTCCGCTATGCGGACACCAAGGCCGAAGCGAATGCGCCGGGCTTCTTCTCGCGCCTGTTCTCGGGAACGAAGATTGAAGACCTCAAGCGTGCCAAGCGCTATCGTGTGGTGGTCAAGGACGGCGGTGCTTCGTCGACGGTGCTGGTTCAGAACGACGACGGCTCGGCGCAGACTGGCGACATCGGCAAGCGCATTCTGTCGCTGCTCGACGAGCAACTGCGGTAATCGGCTTCATGCGGTACGGCTGCCTGGGTGGGCGATGACACTGAGATTCGCCAGCCTCGGCAGCGGCAGTGAAGGCAATGCGCTGCTTGTCGAATCCACGGATGGAGCGACGAGCACGCGCATCCTGCTCGACTGCGGATTCGGTATCCGCGAAACCGTGCGCCGGCTCGAACGCCTTGGCTGCGCGCCGGAGACCCTCAACGCCATTCTCGTCACGCACGAGCATGGTGATCATGTTGGTAGCGCCTACGCGGTTGCTGCCAAATACAACATCCCCGTCTGGACCAGCCACGGCACCTATCGCGCCACCGTGAACTTGCGCGGTGCGGATCGCGCGGCGGTGCGCTTCTGCCGTGCTGACGACGTTTTCAGCGTGGGTGACCTGCAGATACTGCCGTACACCGTGCCGCACGATGCGCGTGAGCCGCTGCAGTTCGTCTTCAATGACGGGGCGCGCTACCTTGGTGTGCTAACGGACGCTGGCATGTCAACCGAGTACTTGTGCGCGCATCTAGAAAACATGCACGCGCTTGTGCTGGAATG
Organism: Ralstonia sp. ASV6; assembly: GCF_016429285.1. Classification (GTDB taxonomy): domain Bacteria; phylum Pseudomonadota; class Gammaproteobacteria; order Burkholderiales; family Burkholderiaceae; genus Ralstonia; species Ralstonia flaminis. Next base: position 495 of record NZ_JAELUI010000250.1, on the reverse strand, counting down.
CAATCACGACCGGGAGATGCTCGCCAATTCGGCGTATCCGTGGTCATTGAAGCAGCGTATCGGTGGGGATTTTGGTCATTTGGCCAACGATATCGCCAGCGCGATTCTTACGCGCGTAAGGCATGCTGCCTTGCAGACCGTAGTGGCTGCGCATTTGTCCAGGCAGAACAACACGCCCTTGTTGGCGGGTCAGGCGATTGCTGTGGCGCTGGGTATTGATGCCGGCGACGTGCCGATCGCGGATCAGGAGGAAGGGTTACCCTGGCACGCGGTTTAGTGTCGAAAACTGCGCCTTGTAAGATTCAGATACAACTTTGAGTGGCGGGTGGAGTTGGCAGCGATATTGCCTGGTTACGCGCCCATGAAAAAAGCCGACCCGAAGGTCGGCTTTTTGTCTCGCGAGAAACGCGATTATTGCTTGGCAGCCGGAGCCGAAGCTTCTGCAGCCGGAGCAGCGGCGGCGTCCGAAGCAGCCGGGGCCATCGGAGCAGCAGC
>NZ_JAELUI010000024.1 GCF_016429285.1 Ralstonia sp. ASV6 | reverse complement strand
CAGCGTGCGGAACACGCCGTTGTGCATGAAGGTCTGGCGTACCGCCACGTTGCGCAGGCCGGACGTGCGGAAGTACCCGCACCACTGATCGGGCTCGGGCCACTTGAGCTTGCGGGCGGTCTGGCAGAGGCCGACGTCGAAGTGTTTGGCGTCTTGATTGGCGGGCAGCAGTGGATTGCGCGGCACGGCAATGGCGTCGTAGCCGAAATCGGTGAACAGCGAACGCTCGGGCCGCGATGACGATTCCACCATCAGGTGGCACGACGCGCAGTTGCCCTTGTCCGGGTTGCGAAACAGGGCAAGCCCGCGCATCTCGGCGGCGGAGAGCGGTGTGCGTTTGCGCAGGAAATCATCGAAGCGCGAGCTGAACGGCGCCATTTCGTCGCTCTGGAAGTAGGCCTCCAGCGCCTTGCCCAGTATGCCAATGAGGCGTTCCGGGTCGCGCACCGCCTGGGCGCCGAACTGCTTCGTCAGCGCTTGGCCTAGGTCGGTGCCGGCCACCTTGCGCTGCAGGGCGCGCGGCGACGGGTTGCCCATCTCATCGGGGTTGAACAGCGGGCCGCGAATTTGCTCGGCGATGGTGTTGGCGCGGCCGTCGGCAAAGAAGCCGCCAAACGGCGAGGGGAAGCTCGCGTCGTCGTCCTGGAAGAAATAACGCTGCGGGAGGTAGCGCAGATACAGCAGCGACGGCGCGTTGCGCGCCGCCACGTGCCCCGGGCGGCTGCCCGCCGGCACGCCGATGCGCAGTGCCTCACCGGCCAGCGTGGGCGCGAAGGCGCGCCCCGGATCATGGCAGGCTGCACACGAGGTGCCTTGCGGCTGCGACAGCCGTGGGTCAAAGAACACCCGCTTGCCGAGCGCGACGAGGTTCGGGTCCGGCTTGAACGATGTCGACTCGGCAGGCGGCGGCACGGCGTCCAACTTGGGCGTCATGCCGATCGATTCGGCCGCCGCCGCACCCGAGAAGAGTGCGGCAGCCACCAACAGCGCAGTGCTCAGGTTTTTCAAGGTGCAACGAAGCCCGTCTTGTCGCACACCAGGCTGGAGCCGTTTTGGGTGCAGGTGGTCAGCAGCTTACCGTTGACGGTGTAGGCCTTGAACAGCCAGCCCTTGGCGGGTGCCGGCTGGCGGTCCATCACCATGAACCCGAACGAGTTGTTGTGCGAGATGCTGCCCACCGTCACGCCAGAGGCCGGGCTGATGGCCGGGAACGGATCCGGCAGGGCCACGTCCAGCGAATCGCCAGCATTGCCCGCCACGATGGTCGCCGGGTGGTTGCTGGTGAAGTTGATGGCCTGGAAGTCATGCACGTGACCATGCAGCGCGACCTGCACGCCCGGCGGGTAGTAGGCCGTTGCGTTCAGGCTGTTCATGACCGACAGCAGCGCGGCATTGCCGCCCAGTGGCGTGCTGCCCGCGATGGGCACGAAGCCCAGGATCGGGTGGTGGTTGGTGAAGATCGACATCACGCCCGGCTTGGCGGCCAGCGTGCCCACCGTACTGAACTGCTTCTGGTAGGTTTGGAACCACGGGTCGTTGGTTGCCAGCGCCGTCGTACCCACCTTGGCCGAATCGAACACGATGACTTGCGTGTCAGTGCCGATGGCGACGGCGTACGGGTCCGATGCGTTCGCACCGTTGTCGTTGGCCGGGTTGTCGCACGAGCGGGCGGCAGAGTAGGGGCGCGGGTCCAGGAAGCGGAACCAGCCCTGGCCGGCGCGTGCGCATTCTTCATGGTTGCCGCGCACGAGCACCCACGGGGCGGCGGCCATCAGCGGAGCGGCGGGCTGGAACAGGTCGGATTGCCACGTATCCCAGCCATAGCCCCAGGGGCTGCCCTGGCAGCCGGCTACGTCGGGCGGGCAGGCGTTTTCACGGTAGTGGTAGTCGCCCACGTGCAGGACGAGGTCGGGGTTCATCGTTGCGGCCGTGGCGGCAGCGGTAGCGAACGGCCACGACAGCGGATCGTTACACGACTGGAACGTGTTGCTCGACTTCTTCATCCGGCAGCCGGTGTCCGCCAGGATCACCACGCGCTGCGGGTTGGCCTTGGGCAGCGGCAGCACGCGTGAGCCAATCGACGCGGCCTTTGCCGTGGAAGGCACCGTGGCTTCGCAGGCATTCACCGGGAAGGCCGAAGCTTTCGAATCGCTGGCGGCGCTGGCCGTGGTGCGCTGCGCAGGTGTGCCGGCGGCCACGCGCAGGCTCATGCGCGTGGAGGTGCCGTCCACCGTCAGCAGCGGGCAGACCGAGTTGTCCGCCGGGGAGGCGCTGTTCGTATACGTGGTGACCGCACGCACGACAGCCTGGTTGCTATCACCAATCTCAACCCATGCGGCCTGGATATTGCTGTCGCTGGTGGCGGCATCAGCCGGGGCGACCGGCGATGAGGTGAGCGGTGCCGAATCGGACGACGAGCCGCCGCAGCCGGCTATTACGGCAGCGGCGGTCAGTGCGGCAAGTGTGACCATCGTGAACACGGTGCGCTTGCGCCGCACCGGAGCGAACATCGATCGAATTTCCATTGCGCCTTCCCTGATTCTTGTTGTGAGGAAGGCGCAAGGTACCCAAGACAGATGGCGCTATTTTGACAGCCCCGCATGCGGGCTCAGGGAAATTGCAAAAAGTGCAGGCGAAAAAAAAAGCAGACGCATAAGCATCTGCTTTTTCGGTATCGGCCGAGCCGCGAAGGCCCGGCAGAAACACCAACTTATTGCTTGGCAGCGTCAGCAGCCGGAGCAGCAGCGTCAGCCTTCTTGGCGGCCTTCTTGTGCTTCTTGGCGTGCTTCTTGGCCTTAGCCGGAGCCTTTTCAGCAGCAGCCGGAGCAGCAGCAGCGTCAGCAGCCGGAGCTGCCGGGGTTTGTGCGTACACACCAGCAGCGAACAGGCCGGCGATCAGGGCAGCGATCAGCTTCTTCATGGTGAATCCTTTTATTGATCAGTGAGTTAACCAACGACCCGCTAAATGAGTCATCTGCAATAACGCAGGCCGTTACGGGCGCGTTGACACGTCGCATCGATTTTTTTTTGAGGTATTGAGGCGCAGAGGGCAGCGTGCGGATCGGGATGTGGCGTATGTTGCGCCGCGCAAAAAAGATGCCTGACATTCGAGCCCGGCCGATCGGGTTTCGGACGTATCCGATTGGACGAAACCGGCCCGGCCCCGAGAATCGCTCGGACTCTCCCAAGATCCGCCGTGCCGCTCCCTCCGCTGCTCTCCCATCCCCTAAAACCTGCCCGATTCACCCGTCGCGACTTTCTCTTTGGCGGCGGGGTGCTGGCAATGCTGGCCGTCACACTGGGCTTGCGTCGGGCGCCCGATCAGGCTGTCTCCAGCCTGGACGATTTCATGCTCGTGTCACAGACGCTCGCTGGCCAACCGCTCGACCGCCGTGTGGGGCTGAATTGTTTCGGCAGTCTGTACCGGGCAGATGCCCGTTTCGTCGACCACGTCCAGACTCTGGCGTGGCTGGTGCGCCGTCATCCTGGGTTGAACGGTGCAGGCCTGATTGGCTTGCTGGAAACCGATCGCCAGATGGAGTTGCGCGCCGCCGTCGGCCGGCTAGTCGACGCCTGGACCGTCCAGGCTGGCGCCACTCCCGCGCTGGTCGATGCCCGCAGCCTGATTGAACGCGCCTCCGGTACCACTCAGCCCAGCAGTTGACTTGCCGTTTCGCCATGTGCGCGACTGTGGCGGATGGTGAAATTTTCCGGCATAATGCGAAATTAACTCTTGTGTCTTATATAAGAGTTAAGGTTTGTGCGGTGCACCGTGAGAGTGTCATCGCAGCCCGCTAGAATCACCAGTTCATTGCAGCGTGCCACCCTGGCCAACCCTGGGTGGCACGCTGTGCTGTCAACCCCCACCGTCCACCCGCTTACCTGCGGTCTGCACTGGAGTCGTCCATGTATCAACACATCAAGGTCCCGGCCGGCGAGAAGATCACCGTCAACCAAGACTTCTCCCTGAACGTCCCCAACAACCCCATCATTCCCTACATCGAGGGTGACGGCACCGGCTTCGACATCACCCCGGTGATGATCAAGGTGGTGGACGCAGCCGTTGAAAAGGCCTACGCCGGCAAGCGCAAGATCTCGTGGATGGAAATCTACGCTGGCGAGAAGTCGACCAAGGTGTATGGCCCGGACGTGTGGCTGCCGGAAGAAACCCTGCAAGTCCTGAAGGACTACGTGGTGTCCATCAAGGGCCCGCTGACGACGCCGGTGGGCGGCGGCATCCGTTCGCTGAACGTGGCGCTGCGCCAGGAGCTGGACCTGTACGTCTGCCTGCGCCCGGTGCGCTACTTCAAGGGCGTGCCTTCGCCGGTTAAGGAGCCGGAGAAGACCGACATGGTCATCTTCCGTGAGAACTCGGAAGACATCTACGCCGGCATCGAATTTGAAGCCGAGAGCGAAAAGGCCAAGAAGCTGATCAAGATTCTGCAGGACGAGTTTGGCGTCAAGAAGATCCGCTTCCCGGAAACCTCGGGTATCGGCGTCAAGCCGGTTTCGCGCGAAGGCACAGAGCGCCTGGTGCGCAAGGCCATCCAGTACGCGATCGACAACGACAAGCCGTCCGTCACGATCGTGCACAAGGGCAACATCATGAAGTTCACGGAAGGTGGTTTCCGTGACTGGGCCTACGCGCTGGCACAGAAGGAATTCGGCGCCGAGCTGATCGACGGCGGCCCGTGGTGCAAGTTCAAGAACCCGAAGACGGGCAAGGAAATCGTCGTCAAGGACGCGATTGCCGACGCCTTCCTGCAGCAGATCCTGCTGCGTCCGGCCGAATACTCGGTGGTGGCGACGCTGAACCTGAACGGCGACTACATCTCCGACGCCCTGGCTGCGCAAGTTGGCGGTATCGGTATCGCCCCGGGCGCCAACCTGTCGGATTCGGTTGCAATGTTCGAAGCCACCCACGGCACGGCACCGAAGTACGCTGGCAAGGACTACGTGAACCCGGGTTCGGAAATCCTGTCGGCCGAAATGATGCTGCGCCACATGGGCTGGACGGAAGCCGCTGACCTGATCATCTCGTCGATCGAGAAGTCGATCCTGTCGAAGAAGGTCACGTATGACTTCGCCCGCCTGCTGGAAGGCGCGACGCAAGTGTCGTGCTCGGGCTTTGGTCAGGTGATGATCGACAACATGTGAGATCGTTTCGCCTGATTGCACGGCGAACCAAAAACCCCGGTAGATCAACGATCTCCGGGGTTTTTTCATTTCAGATCGTATCAAGCGGTATCATGGAAACCCTCACTTAGTGAGGTCGATCGGGAGGGTGCTGAGGACCATGAAAACCTCACTACCCTCACTTCTGAGGGTGAATCCATGCGCCACTTTAACTATGTCTTGACGCCCACGCGGCTGAACAATGCAAAGCCCAAAGACAAGCCCTACAAGCTGGCGGATGGCGGTGGGCTTTTCGTCTTGATTTCCCCCGGAGGGGCGAAGAACTGGAAGTACCAGTACCCCTTGGGCGGCAAGCGATGTGAAGTCACCATTGGGCGCTATCCGGAAATTGGCGTTGCCGATGCTCGTGATCGGCACGCCGAATACCGGGCTATGGTCGAGCGGGGGGAAGATCCGGCAGGCCATCGGCGTGAAAAGAAGGCAGAGCGCGCTGTACGCGCTGCGCGGGATGCCGACGAAGGCCAGTTCAAGGTCTTTTCGCTCAAGTGGATTGATGAGCGTCTGGCCGGTAAGACGGATGGTTACCGCAAACAAATCCGGTCCCGTCTTGACCGGTTTGTGTGGCCCGCCATCGGGCGCAAGGCGTTGGATGATGTGAAACCCGCTCACGTGCTGGCGATTATCGAGGGATTGCGGCCGACGCCGAACACGGCGGAAGGCGTGCGCCTCATCATTCAGCAGTGCTACGACTACGCCATCCAAAAGCTACTGGTCGAGTCAAATCCGGCTCGGCCACTGCGTGGTGTCATCACGGTACCTAAGGCGGAACACCACCGTCACCTGTCCGAATCCCAACTGGGCGCGTTCTGGCGCGCGCTCGGAAAGCAAGGGGCGCATCCATCCACCACAGCCGCCGCCTACGTGCTGATGTACAGCATGTGCAGGAAGAACGAGGTACTGCGCGCCAGGTGGTCGGAGTTCGATCTCGACAAGGCTCAGTGGGACATCCCTGCCGAGCGGATGAAGTCACGCCGGCCGCATCGGGTCTACCTGTCAAGGCAGGCGCTGGAAGTGCTGCAGGTCCAGCGGGCCGTGAGCGGCGGCTATGAGTATGTCTTCCCGTCGCCATCCATCCCGACCGTGCCGCTAGCCGATGCCACCTTGAACCACCTGTTCAAGAGGCTGGACTTCGGCGTGCCAGAGTTTTCTCCGCATGGCACACGAGGTACGGCGGCAACGTTGCTACGTGAGCATGGCTTCAGTCGAGATGTGGTGGAGCTCTTGCTAGCCCACACGGAGCGCAACCAAACCGCAGCGAGCTATCACCACCACGAATTGGAAACGGAGCGCAGGCGTGCGTTGCAGTATCTCGCGGATGAAATTGATAGGTTGGCAGCCATTGCTGGCGCAGGGAATGTCGTCAATCTCAAGCAAGCACGTTTGAACGCTGGCAGCGTTTCATAAGATCAATGGCCGCAAGCTGGCTCCCCCGGCCGGCTGGCGCGGTACTAGCTTTGTAGGGATCGAGGGTGTAATGCGGAAGCTTTATCAACTCAAGAAGTGGTACACGATTGAAGAGACAGCGAATCGCTTGACGTTGACGTTGGGTGAGCCTGTCAGCAGCACTGACGTTTTGCGCCTGATGGCCGAGGGACAACTCGGTGCGTTTTGGTATGTGCAAGACCGTGATGCTGTCGAGCTCGGCGTAGGAGATTGGTATTTGACCGGCGAAATGTGTGTCGGTCGTCTGTCCGAAAAAACCAGCTTGCTGAGGGGCATCTATCGGCTTGAGATGGAGATTTCCCAGGGTGTTAAAGACTGGCTGATGTCGTTAGCGAGAGGCGACGGACGAGACGCCAACGTCCATTTCGGTGGTAGTACCTGTTTGGTCGATGAGCAGAATCGCATGTGGGAGCTGCTTGAGCGCCTAGATGAGCAGTATCTGCAAGAATCCGCTCAAGACCTGGCATATGACGACGTGAGCAACTACAAGTCGAGCGACCATCGTCCGAGGCGTGATGAGATTATTGTCGTCAAGCAGGAACTTGAACAGTTCGAAGCTCAGCTTTCGCAAGGACCGGAGCGTTCTGCTGCCGTGGTCGGTGTTCAGGATGACCAGCAGTCAAGCGATGCAAGGCCGTGGGGAAACCATGAAACGAAGTTGCTCCGTGCGCTCGCAGAGGCCAGCGACCAGTGGTGGCGCACCTATGACCGGGACGACAAGACAACTGCGCCAACCAATGAGGACGTTGCCGCCTGGCTGAGGCAGAAGCATGGTGTCGCCCAGCGGGTTGCGGAGGTTATGGCGCAGATCCTTCGCGCGGACGATATTCCTCAAGGGCCGAGACGGAAGTAGGCGCGCCTCTCAAAGACCTTTGCGGGCTGCTGATTTTGCCAATAGCGTGGAAGTGTCCGCGCCCACTGAGCGCGACCCTCGCGCCTATTACGCTCCATTGGCATGCTATTCAATCCGTGTCGTACCACTTCAATGCGCGAGGTAACACGACATGGCAAAGCAACACGAAATTTCGCATGGTCGACGTACGCACACGTCCCGGAGCAACCCCACGGGTAGCCTCCCTGAGACGGGCTACGTCCGACAGTCCCAGCTCATCCCCGCCGTCCTGCCGTTCTCTGGCACCACGCTTTGGCGAAAAGTGAAGGAAGGCTCTTTCCCCACACCGACCAAGCTGTCGCCGCGTGTGACTGCCTGGCGCGCCGAGGACGTGCGCGAATATCTAAACGACCCGACGAGCTACCGGGCTTTGCATCTCGACTGACGCGCTACGGCGACGCTCGGCGAGAACTTCCGCTCGGCTTGGAAGCGATGCACGAGTGCATAAGCTAGGTGCATAAATCTGCATACTTTTTCTGCAGTCCTAGATTGCCCGTCATGCCTTACGGCCGGCCGCACCGGGAGGCTTATGCACCTGCATAAAAACAACTCGATGAAGCGCGCAGGTGAGGCGGGGTCCCAACGGCGCGCGCTCGGTGCACGTGTGTGTTGCTCTCGGGCGCTGCCTCCTCGCTCCAACCTGCCGACAGGAACGTCATAGCGGCGCCACAGTGGCTTGCAAAGCCCGATGGCACGCCGAGAGGTCATGCATGCACAACGCGTTGCAGCGGCTCTATGGCGCCGTCCAACGCGACATGTCTGTCGCATGTGTTGCCTCTGCCCATCGATGAGACGACGCAACGTTGTCGGTTACTCGCTCACAACATTTCCGCATTGGCTCAGGCGGCGCCTCTAACGAAACTGGCAAGGCTCCGAGCAGTACCGAGCAACGCCGAGCAATTGCGCTCGATCCCAACCCATCGACGAGGAACGCAAATGATCCGTTCGCACATCGAGGCGCCCAACACGCGAGCCGCCACAGCAGCCATACATGGCACGGCGGGCGTGTTGTCCGAGCGCTTCATGCGGCTGCCGGAAGTGAGCGCCACGTGCGGCTTGCCCACATCGTCCATCTATGACGGCGTGCGCCGTGGCGACTTCCCCAAGCCTGTCCCACTCACCGGCAAGAGCGTCGCGTGGCTCGCATCAGAGATCCACGAATGGATGGCCAGCCGTATTGCAGCCCGTCAACCCTGAGAGCCTTTTCATGCAGACCACTACACCGCAACTATTGCCCGAGCTCCGGGCGCCCCTGGAGCGCTACCAGGAAGTACGCGCCAGCTTCGAAACCGCGCGAGATGAAGCCGACCGACTCGATGCCGAGCTTCAACGTCAACGCAAAGCAGCAGAGAGTGCAGAGAACGAGGCCCAGCAAGCCCGAGAAGAGGTCGCCCAACTGTTGCGCGAGCCAGGCACATCCGCCAAAGCAATCCAGCAGCTCAAGGCTAAAGAACGCGCGGCGTACACGCTGGCAGAAGACTACCGCTCTGTGTCGGCAGAACTTGAGGCCGCATACAAGGAAGCAGCCGCAAAGGCTGGCATCGCCAAAGAGGAAGAGCGCAGCTGTCACACGGCGCTCTTGAGCTCCTATGCGGAGGTGCTCATGGCGCAGGCCACCAACGTATTGGAGCCGCTATATCGGGCCATCCGCATGCAAGAGCGGGCCTATGCATCACAAACAGGCCGAGGCCTCGCCGATTGGGAATACAGGAACGACGACGCGCGCAGTGCAGCGCTCGCTGTGATGTACGGCCACATCAAACGGGGTCTCGACACCTTCACGATTGACATGGACGGCGATGTCGTCCTGCGGGCAGTACAGCGCCCCGCCGGCCTGGACCGTTTCCAGGAGCTCAGCCCGGCAGCACAACACCGCAACCTGGTGTTGCAACAGCTCGCCGCACAACAACAGTAAGTGACACCAATCATGACGACACACCATTGCCCCGGCTGCCACGGCCTTACCGCCCCTAACGGCACGATCATCCGCTCGGACGGCCAACGCGAAGCGCTCTACCACTGCAACGGCCACAGTTGCGGCACGGTCTTCTCCCATGCTCTGCCTGTAGGCGCCGCGCCCGACGACCGCATCCAAACCTACAGCCAGGCAGGCAACGCGCAAGACGTGATCCGCACCGACTGCTAACGCCATTGCCGGCACCACGCCGGCAATGCGCGCTCTCCATTGAAGCCATGAAAATCAATTGCCCTCACTGCAGCAGCGTCGCCCTTATCCGCACGAGCCGACCCGTCTCCCGCTTTACCAGAGAGCTCTACTGCCAGTGCTCGAACCTGGAATGCGCCCATACGTTCGTTGCGCTCACGGAAGTGGTGCGCACGCTGGCACCGAGCAACACGCCCGACCCCGAAGTCGCGCAGCAACTGGCAGCGCGGTCCGCACCAGGTACAGAGCCCACGTCGCTCGCTAGCGGCAAGGGTTGACACTTCTTCCACGATGACCAAGAATCTAGCTGTCACCGAAACAGCGGTGGCCGGGTGTGGAAACCCGATGAGTTCTAGGCGGATGGCCGCCTCTTGCGGCATTTTTTTCGTCCGTTGCGCACGCGCACGCCTACAGTTTTCATGGCGGGCCGGGCGGGGCAGCCTTCGGGCTGGCCGGTTTCCTAGAACGCCGGTTTTCCACCCCCGCTGTCTGGCCCGCCACCCCTCATGTGGAAATGAGCGGCGGGCCTCCCATCACAGTTCTAGGAGGCCGCAATGCCTAATGCTTTCGCTCGTCCTGAGCACACAGCTTTCCCGCAAATCCTTGCCATCGTTCGCGCCGCACTGCGTGACGCCGTTGTTGCGCCTGATGACCGCGCATCGCTCGATGTCGCTGGTGCCGCACTCGTCGCTGTCGCTGCTATCGCCCAAGCGGAGGTGGCTCATGGATAAGCACAACCGCGCAGCGCACACGCTCGCCCTGATGCAGCAGCGCAAACTGACTTCGCAGCTCGTGCACCAGGTGCGTCGCTCGAACGCTCGCGCCAAAGCCGAAATCGGTGCAGCGCTGGAGCAACTGCAGAGCGTGGGCGAGCTCATCACCGAGACCACGGAGCAAAGCTGTGCCGAGCTGCTGCGCGTGAGCGCCGGCCTCGATGGCGTCTTGCGGCTGCTGTACCTGCAAAGTGACCGCTCGCGCGAACACGAAAGCCTGCATTGCCTCCTGGCACCGCTCAAACAACAGTTGGACCGCGCCGTGGGCAAAGTCCACGACATGCTGTGAGGGGCGCGATGCAGACGCAACAGAACCCCGCCATGCGCTCCTGGTTCGACCAGCTCAAGCGCGACATTGACCTGCACGACCTGGCCGAGCGTTTGGAGCTCAAGCGCAGCGGCGCCAAGGGCAACTATCACAGCCCGCATCACGCAGACAGCAGCCCCTCACTATCGATCTTTGATCAGGGACGCGGATGGAAAGATTGGTCGCAAGACGTAGGCGGTTCCTGCATCGACCTGGTACGTCACTGCGTACCGGAGGTGGCGACACCGCTGGATGCTGCGAAGCTGCTCGGCCAGTGGTACGGCATCCCGATGCCGGCAGTCGCGGCGACGGGCCTGCCGGCACGCAAGAGCACCGAGGACTACATCGCCGAGCGCTGCCGGTCGAATCCGGAGCCCGTGGTGGCCTACCTGGCGAGCCGCGGCATTGATGAGGCGGTCAGCCGGCGCGCGATGCAGAACGGTGCGCTCGGCTGGAACACCTGGACCAGCAATAAAGTGCCGGCCGGTGAGCCAGGCCACGGAGGGCCAGCTGCCGCGTTCATCGTGCGTGGAGCGGGTGGGGCGGCTGTTGTCGCCGTAGACCTGCGCTATGCCGATGCGGCGCTCAATGGCAACGTCAAAACACAGTGCCAGGGCGAGAAGCTGGGTCACGGTTGGACAAGCGACGCGCGTCGGCTGCAACGTGCACACACCGTCTACATCGTGGAGAGCCCCATCAACGCGCTGTCGGTGGAATGCTGTCACCTGCCAGAAGGCTTTGCGGCATTCGCCATTCGCGGCACCGCCAACGTCGACAAGATCGACTGGACCTTCCTGCGCGGCAAGCGCGTGCTGATCGCGCTCGACCACACGGACGAGGTGAACGACCGCACCGGCCAGCGCGCCGGCCTGGCTGCCGCATGGAAGCTGTCCGAAGTGCTGACGGCCGCCGACATCGGCTCGATGCTGGTCGACATGCAGGATTGGGAAGAGGGCGAAGACATCAACGACGTGCTCAAGACCCAGGGCGCCGACGAGCTCACGGTGCGCATGAAACGCCTGGAGCCGTGGCTTATTCCTGGCATGCCAGGCGGCGGTGATCGCCAGGAGGGCACGCGCCGCATCTTTTTGCCCTCGCATGATTTCAGCATCTACTGGCGCTTCCGCGTGAAAGAGGACTTCACGCACTACGTGCAGAAGTACAAGGACCACGACGGTGACGATGGCGAGACCAGCCGCAGCGAAGAACTCGGCGACCTGTGCTCGTTCCGCGTGGCCGGCTTCTCACGCCTGCGCATCCAGAGCCACCTGGCCACCATCAACGGCACGCCCGACAACCAGCCAGAAACCGTGTTCGGGATCAGCGCCCAGGTGCCGCGTCACGGTCCAACGCTGCAGCGGGAAGTAGTCGGCAACGACAAGCTCTACAACCTGGAATGGTGGCGCGGCAAGTTCGGCCACATCTGGATGCCGGCGCAGTTCGCGCGCATGGTCAACGTCCTGGAGCGCGCCGCCGAGCTGGGCGCGCGTGACGTGGTGAACTTCGTGGGCGTGGCCTGGCGCGATGGTGAGCTCGCGGCGATGGAGGGCAGCGACTGCTACTTCCTGGAGCCGCACAAGCAGTGCCTCTACTACAACATGAGCTTCCCGCGCGGCAGCCGGCAGAACGCCCGCGCTGTCATCGCAGCCTATCAAGCCACCTTCCGCAACAACGCGGCCGCGATCGCGCTTGCGTGGGGCTTGGGCGCTCACCTGAAAACGGTGCTCGGCTTCTACCCGCACCTGCAGATGCAGGCCGAGAAGGGATCGGGCAAATCGAAGCTCCTGGAGAGCCTGCAGACGACGTTGGCGTTTCAGGTGCTGTCGGGCCAGATGCTCAAGACCGACCACCGCCGGCGCGCGTCGGTCTCTTGGACCTCACACCCGGTCGGCTGGGATGAGTTCTCCAAGCTGCCTAAGATGGTGTTGTCCGACATCGACGGCTTGCTGCAGTCCACCTATCGCTTCGAGTTCACCCGCGTCGGTGCGGCGCTCACGCCGTACCTCATGTGCGCGCCCGTGCTGCTGGCCGGCGAAGAGGTGGACGTGGAAAGCCTGCAGTCAAAAATCTGCCGCACATCGCTGTCAGTGGCCAAGCAAGGCGACATCATCCCGCACAGCCTGCCGCAATTCCCCGTGTGGGAATGGCTGCAATTCGTCGGGCAGCTCGATCCGGCGCGCATCCGTGACTTGCATACGGCGTTCCTGGACGTGTGCCAGAAGCACAGCCGCGCCGAGGCGAGCGATGCCACCGCCAGGCGCATGATGGAGAACTACGCCGCCATCATGACGGCCTGGGCGCTGCTGGCCGAGTTCGCGGAGCTCGATGTTGACCAGGGCGCGTTTGTCGATGACCTGCTGACCGAGATGAACGCACACATCGCGGAGACCAACGGCACGCGCCAGCCTTGGGTGTGGATCATGGAAATCCTGCTGTCGGAGCTCGATGCCGGCCGCTACCAGTATCCGCACTGCTGGGACACGATCCAGACCGACAGTGGCCGTGAAATGGCGCTGTTCCTGCGGCCTAGCCACGTGATGGACCACCTCTCGACGGGGCCGCACCTGCGGCCCAAGTTCGACGCGCTACCAATCAAGACGGCGCGGGTGTTCAAGCAGCAGCTTCTGCAATCCGGCGTGGTGGCGGTACAGGGTGGTAAGGCGATGGAGGATGTGGAGAAGCGAATCTTCAATCGCCGTCATGGACACATGACGGCGCTGAGCCTGGCTAAGCTGGAGAAGCTGGGGCTCTACGCCTCGCCGGCGCCATCGGACCACGGCATACCGCCGTAGTGCCTGGCCGCCACGTTCCCACTGAGCCCGCCTTGTGCGGGCTTTTTTGCGTCTGGGGGCGCCGCAACTTGCGGGTCCCTTTGCACGTCGCGTAGCGCACCGGCGCACCTGTATGCGGCACGAAGGCGTATGCAACCTGCTTACACCCCTTGGGGCAAAGGGCACCCCGAGATGGGGCTGCCTTTGCGCGCGAGACGCGTTCAGTGCTTGCAGGGGTACCTGCAATCAGCAGGTACCCCCAGCATGGGGGTGCCTTTTTCCCGACAGAGGCGTCCCTGGCCGGGGGCACCTGATTTGTGCGGACCATGCTGCGGCCAGCGCTAGGGATATCCGGCTTGGCTATCCCTTTGCCGGGTGCTCGCAGGTTGCGAGCCCCTTTGCTCGAAGCGTCCGCACTCAAGGGATTACCAAGGAGGTAGTGCCATTGGCGAAGGGGCTTGCAGGTTGCCAGTCCCCTGCGCCACGACCGCCATACGCAGCCCTACGAAGGCGGGGGCGCTGCGCCCCATCCCTCCCGGCGAGCTCCAGGCCGACCGCCGGTTGCGTGCCCCGCTGATTCGCTTCATTGGCACACGCGCAAACTGAAAAATCCCGTGGTTCCGTGGCGTTTGCGCTTAACCCTTTGATTTACAACGAAAGGCACGCCACGGTTTCGCCTCAAAATGCCACGGTTTCGCTCCAATCTGCCACGGAGCCGTTTTTGCCCGCCGTCCCTACTTCTTTCATTTTTTCCTTTAAAAATCAAAGAGAAAGAGAAAGAAAGCAGTGAAAAAGTAGGGAAGAGGCGTGCCACGGTTTCGAGGGGTTGCCTATTTTTTGAGCCACGGAATTGGAGGCGTGCCACACCCCATTTCGTGGCATTCCGTGGTGGGTAAATTCGTTGTAGCGTAAGGCTTTGCTGGCGATGGGAGGGGAATGCCACGGTTTCACGGGTATTTTCTGCCCGTGCGGTCCAGCAGCTCGCCCGTATTGGGCGAAGGCTTCCCGAATTCGCGGGAGATTGCCTGTTAGCCGTCATCGCTCAACAGGCGTGCTAGAGGGCAGAGGCCATCAACGGCCGCCGACAGGTGATGGCTATCAGGTACATCGACATGGCAATCGAGCCGCATGGCGGACAAACAGCTACCGACTTCGGAGAGATCAATGCCCATCGCATTCACTAGAACGGTCCATCCGATCGACTTCTCGACCCTCTCCGGGCACGAGTTCGAACGGTTGGTCTTTGCCACGCTTCTGCGCATGAGGGCTTGGTATTCGCTGAGCTGGCACGGCCAGGCGGGAGGCGATGGGGGGCGCGACATCATAGGAATTTGCGACGACGACTACGGACAGCGCTCGACTGTGGTGGTTGCGTGTGCGAACTGGAAAGCTTTCACGCTGGGAAAGGCAAAGGGCGATATCGACAACCTGATCCAGACGCTCGGCGTTGCTCCGAACGAGCTCATCGTCGTGGCGGGAGGTTCAGTCAGCGCCGACACGAAGGACAAGATCGATGAGTACGCACGCGTGAAGGGCATTCACTCGTCTCGGACCTGGTCAGCGGCTGAGTTCGAGGAGCATTTGCGCTTTCATGCGGCATCAGTCTTGAATCGGTTCTTCAATGGAGTGGAGTTGCCAGACGAAGAGCATGCCCTGAGAGACTTCGTTCATAAGCTCGATCCGGCGACGGCCTTGGAAGCCGCTGAAATGTTGGCAAGACTCTTTCACCGGCCGGCGTTCACAACTCCCATTCATCAAGAGAGTTCATTGCCTGCATTCCGGCGCGCCATAGCAGACACTATCGGTGCGATCAACACAGGAATCTGGCGCGACCGGGAAGGTGCTGTCATCTCACGTGTCCCATCGCTCGCAGCCTTCTCGAATTGGCAAGTCGTGGACAACTTCGGAAAGTGTGTTGCCAGCCTCAACGCGTTGCGCATTGCCTTCGATGAAGGCATCAGAACGAAGGGCATTAGGCCGTGCGGATGCGGCGAGCCTGACTGCCCAGTATTCATGGTTGATGACAGGTGTCGAGTCTTACTCGAATCAAAGCGGGCCGAAGCCTTGCGCCACGCCGAGCGAGCATTGACAGCGCTCCGAGCGAGTGATGGTTGAAAGACACCAGCGACCGTAGTTTCTGAAAATGAGAAGACATCATGATGGTCAAGTGTATGGACAACGTCGGCATCGCGGTAGACGCCATCGATGCCGTCATTGAGTTCTTCACTGAACTTTGCCTGTTTCCACTGTTCGCCATTGCTGGCACATAGTCACTCGACTTCATGTTCGCTCTGGCAGAAAGACCTAGACCTACGTCTTGCTCCGCACATCGAGCGTGTAATTACCTTCCTCGTCAAAGTAGGGCGAGGTCGCAAGCCCAGCTGCGTTTGCAAGATGCGTAAGGATCGGCTTTAGCAGTCGGGCAGTTGCGCGGTAATCGGGGGGCACAGACTCAAGAATGATTTGCCCGAAGGGAAGTCGATCTTGTTTAAGGTGACCGCACGGAATGTCTTCAGCAAAAGCAGTCCCCTTGAAATCTTGCAGAAGACAGGCCCCTTGCATGTTGGCAAGACTGACCGAAACGGCAAAGGGCGGCGCCACGCCTGAGCGGCTTGCGGCTTGGACGTAATCTGTGACATACCGAATGACGAGAGCTTGGATGTAAGGCAGTTCTACCCACCGTGTACCCTGGCCGATGGCGAGTGAAGAAATGGCCGCCTCTATTGTCCCGGTTCGATCGATCTTGACGTAGGCTCGCTGCGGTGCGCCAAGGCCTCGCGCATTCGATCCGATCAGCATGCCGCCATAGTCGATCTGAACTTCTTGCACTGTTCCTTTCATCGGCGGAAAAAGCTCGGGGTGACGCGCAAGCTCGTCATACGTCGCCACGGCCTTACCTTCAACCATGGCATAGGGCAGAATATGAAGGACGAGCATGCCACCATCAAGCATGGCGCACGGCCCCTTTCCTGTCGCGATGTGCTCCGTCTGCTCGGCATGAATCGCCGTTGCCATCTGGCCCAGTCTGGGCAAATCGGCGAGCGTTGATGTGGAGGCAGCAGGTGCTGCCGACGGTGCGAACGCCCTCCCGTTTTGACTTGCTTCGCGTCGAATCGCCCGCATGAGCTCGCTCGCGACGTACTCGATTCCTTTCTCAGTTGTGACGGCCAATCGTCCGGCAAGCATGGGCGATTGCGCGCGAACAGCGGCTTCATTGACTCGATGCCAAACCGGCAGAATAACCTTCACGCCGGCCGTCTCACGAGCGGCTAGGCCATCCAGTTCGGCTTGCGGCCAATGCTTTTGGAGAAACTCGGGACTGATGATGACGATGCCAAAACGCGAACCCGCAAGCCCACGTTCGATGGACTGGCGTAGGCTATCGCCGACGGTCAATTCGAAACTATCAAGCCAGACGCGAAGTCCCGCTGCACGCAGATTCTCGGCGAGCGGTAAGGCAACGTCCGCCTTATCCTCGCCGGCATGGCTGATGAAAACGTCCCATTCCATAACATTTTGTCCTTCTATCGGTACCACGTTGTTTTTGCTTTGCTGTCTTTCGTAGGTCTGCAGGACATCGTACCCGCGAGCATTGATTCGGCCGGAGTAGGGCAGGCGGAATGTGTTCAGCCAACCCTTTTCGACAAGGTAACGAAATGCGCGCTCGGCATCCTGCTGCCCTAGACCAAGCTCGGCCGCCAGATCGTGGACCAAGGCGGGCTCGTCTGAGCAGCCATCATGCTGTTTGAGCGCCCTTAATAGTCCGAGGGCGAGCGTGTCGATCGCGGATGCAGACGAAGCGGACATTAGGTGTTATCCAAGGCATCAAGACGGCATCAATTACGCCGTGAGGCACACAACCTCGTTTTTAATCGCCTTCCAGTTATACGATGTGGAAGGCCCCCTCGCGTTGGAAGCTCAGCGGAAAAAGGGCCTCCAGTGCTCCCATCGGCATTCTTGCGCCGGTCCTCACGGATTCGCTCACGTACATGCTCGTTCACCGTGCTAGAACGTCTGGCAGCGATCTGCTCGTTGATGAGCCGCTCCAGTGACTCGGAAAGCAAAATGTTCACGGTCCACAGCGAACTCTCCCTTGCGTCAATCCTATTGCTAAATGGCATAGACTGCTAAGACGTGCCATTACCAGAAAGGATGGGGGGCGTGTGTCGCAAAGCCAAGGATTTCTTTCCGCCACTCTCACGAGCTCGATCGCCAACCTGCGGCAGGACTTTGCCCCCTGGTTCCGCGTTGCAGAAGGATTCAATGCGCTCGCCATGCGGATACTGCCGCATGTAAAGGCAGCCACGGACAGCAATCAGCAGGTTGTGGCGGCCGCGCTTTATGGGCGGGCCCTCACGTCATACCAGGCTGCATTGCTCCTGGCCGAGCGTGGCATGATCGCGGATGCACGTACGGTCGTGCGGGCGGCGGCCGAGACGGTAATCGTGCTGTCTGCGGTCGCCAAGGATGCCGGTGTTTGTGATCTCTTGATTGACCGACACCTATGGCACCACGTGAAGATGCGCAAGGCTTGGCTTCAGGACCCCCAAGCCACGGCGCAAATGACGCCAGCCGAAACTGTAGCGGTCAAGGAAACGCTGGCCGATGTCGAGGCGCAAATTCCAACAAGCAAGACCCTGAAGCAGGATCCTATAGCGATTGCGGTGCTGGCAGAGAGGGCAGGCGTCATGGCGCTCTACAACACGGTCTATCGCTCGACGTCCGGCGATGCTGCCCATACATCGCTTGATGCACTGAACCGCCAAATTCGAGTCGATGCGAACGGCGATATCGCAGGTATGAAATTTGGGCCATCGAGCGATGATCTGTCGGTGACGGTTTCGGATGCGATTTCAGTGCTCGGCTTCGCGCTGCATGCGGTTGCCGATCTTTTCCAAATCACAGGGCTCATCGATGAGCTGGCTACCGGCGTGGCGGAATGGAAGGCATTGGGCGTGCCAGCTGACTACAAGCCCAGGTAAATCTAGATCGAACGGACAGCGCATCGCTATGGGGGCAAGTTATTGGCGCCAACGTGAGAGTTGGCTCAACCACGCGGATTTGTTGATGTTGTTCGGTTGCCCTTCGGACCCGTTGTTGGATCCAGCCATCGAGGCGGTCTATTACTACTACAACACGTATCTTTTTGCCGAGTGGGTCGGCATCATGCCGCAGACGAAGTACCGGCTGACATGCGAGAGTATGCGAGGGGATATCAACACGAGCTCCAATAGGCTGCCCTAGTGGCAACCGAGGCAACTAAGCCGCTTGAATCTGGGGGAGAAGGGTGACCGACAACGAATGGGTAAGCGAGCTAAAACGACAGGTCGAAAAAGCAGAGCAAGAAGTAACCACCGCTGTTGTGTTGCATGAGTCTTGGAAGCCAACAGTTCAAGATGCTGATTTGCTAGACCGTATGGGGGAGTCGTTCGCCACGCACACCTTCAACATCGTTCGATGGGCTTTGCGCCGAGAAGTCTTACTTGCATTGCTTCGTGTTTGGGATACCAACCAGAAAGCGGTTGATGTTGCGCGGATCATTGACCAGCTACGGAAACCCCGCGCGGTGGAAGCACTGATCTCCTCCCGGGGTGGACAAGACTCGTCACTATCTCGTCATCTCTCCGAGCACCTTCGCGGATACCTGCCAGAGAAAATCGAATGTGCGGGTGCATTGGTTGATAAGTACAAAACCAAAGGCGGTGAATGCGCACAGGTCATGACAAACCTAGTCAGGCTGCGCAATGTATCCCTGGCTCATCGCCAGCAGGGGCCAGAAAAGGCAACGGCCGGTAGTGCCACCGACGACGAGATCGAAGCCTTCTATCAGGACACGTGTCGTATTGTCGAGTATCTGATGAGCATCGTGCGCGCAACGGCGCTGGACATGAACGATACAGCGCGTGTCTATGCACATCACGCTCAGTATTTTTGGGCGGCGGCGAGAGGCGAACGAACCCCGGGACATCCGCGCTATCGCGGTCTCATTGGCGCCGAGAACATAGACCAATGAAGTTGATCGCGATCGGTACCATGGTCCATGGGCTAGTGCAGTCATCGGTGGTGGTTCCTTGCGATGTGTCGCGGCCCTGCAAGCCGGCCCGGTATCGCAGGTTGTCTATGGGCCGCCAATAATGAGGGCAATGATGAGGGTGATTTGAATCATGCAAAGACCAACCCCAGGATTGGCGGTGCTTTGCGGTCAATTTACGCGTAATGATCGAGCATGCGCCTCGCGGCTTCGGCCGTGATGCAAAGAAAAACCCCGACAGCTTTGGCTGGCCGGGGTTTTTTGTTTCGTGCGGTATTGGACCGGACGCCGGTGGCGCAATCGCTGCGGTTGCTCGCCTAGCGCGGGAGATCGCATGCCGTGCTCGTGCTAGATACCGGCCACTAGCTGCGCGTTGGCTGGCCGGGGATCTTCATTACGCCGACTCGTCAACGGCTCGCTGCATGCTGCTCAGCAGGGCATCTACCGAACGCGCACCCGATACGGTCTCCGTGCCATTGAAGACGAAATGGGGCGTGGCCAGTATCTCCCCCTTCATTGGGCGCCCACGCCGCGTCGGCTTCCGCGTGGCTGGGGGGCGGTTGCGGAGGTCGTCCAGGCACGCCAGCAGGGTCTGTGGTTTTACACCGCATTCCAAGCCCAGCCGCTCCAGCACCTGCAAGTCGCCAATGTCCGCACCCTCTGCAAAAAAGGCCTTGAATAGGCGATCGACTAGCACGAACGTTTCCGTGGTGGTGCCGTGTGCGGTCATGCAGCCGATCAGGCCGTGCGCTGCGGTGGTGTTGGGCAAGACACTGATGCGCTTGAAGTCGAACGTGACACCCGCGGCATGCCCAGCGTGCTGTATCTGCTCGCGCCGCAATGCTGCCGAGGTGGGGCCGCCTGATCGGCTCAGATAGAACGATTGGTAAGAGGCGCCAGCAAGCGGTGTGTCTGGGAGTAACGGGTGTGCACGCCAGTGCACCGCGGGCTCAATGGCCGGGTGCAGTTGCAGGAATTCGCGCAGGGCGGCTTCCAGATTGCGTGTGCCGATCCAACTCCACGGACAGATGAGATCGAAGAATACGTTGATGCTCAGGAGACGCGTCATGCTGTCAGTCATTCGCAGGGTTGCGGGCGCAGTCATGCCGGTAGTGAAGAAAAAACGAGGAGGTCACCCTCCTCGAAAGTGTGCCGGGGAGGAGAGAGGGTCATCTCCTCCTCGGTACGGGGTTGTTTCGAACGCGCGGCAGATGCCGCCGCTCACTGCCGGGGCAGGGCGGTGCCGTCGGCATAGCCGCTCGAATTGACGATACCCGCCAGGGTCGATACGTTGCCGGCCGGGGTGATCATGCGGATCAGGGAGCCATTGTTATCCGCCACGTACAGGTTGCCGTTGCTGTCCATGGTGATGCCTGCGGGATAGTCGAATTGGGCATTTATCCCCAGGCCGTCCACGCTGCCGTTGGTGCCAACGGGGGAGCCGGCCAACGTGGTCACCACGCCGGCGGCCGTGACCTTGCGGATGGTCTGGCCCTTGTTCTCCGTCACGTAGATGTTGCCGTTGCCATCGACGACGAGAAATTTCGGCTGGTTGAACGCCGCTGCGGTTCCGGTGCCATCGGTATGCGCGCACACCCCAGAGCCGGCCAGCGTGGTCACCACGCCAGCGGATGTGACCTTACGGATATGGCAGCCCTGTCCTTCGGCCACGTACAGCGTGCCATTTCCATCAATGGCGAGACCTTGCGGACTGTTGAAACTGGCTGCGGTGCCCGTGCCATCCAGACTGCTGTTGGCACCGGAGCCGGCCAGTGTGGCGACGACGCCGGCGGGTGTGATTTTGAGCAGGAGGTTGGTGCCAGAATCCACCACATAGACGTTGCCGGCTGTATCGACGGCAATGCCATTGGGCGTGCTGAAGGAGGGGCCGGGGCCGGCCAGGGTGGTCACCACACCGGCAGGTGTGATCTTGCGGATAGTCTGGCCGATATCGGCCACATAGAGGTTACCGGCACCGTCGGCGGTGATGCCCACCGGCACGACGAAGCTGGCTGCTGTTCCGGCTCCATCTTTCTCGGCGTGCGTACCGGAGCCGGCAAACGTCGACACCACACCGGTCGGGGTGATCTTGCGGATTCTGGCGTTAGCTCCATCGGACACGAAGAGATTGCCGCTGCCGTCGATGGTCATCCCGAGCGGTCCGTCGAACTGCGCCGTGGATTGGAAGTTGAGGATGATCTTGACGGATTGCTGCAACGAGCCAGCCGTGGCTGTGACGGTGGCCACATCGTTGATGGTTGTGTCGGCTGGGTCAGGGGTATACGTCACCGTGGCACCTGTGGAGGCGCTCAGGCTACCGCGTCCACTTGTGAGGGCCCACTGCACGGTGGCAGCTGAATGAGCGATGGTTGCCGTCAAGGACACCGGGGCGCCAGCAGGCGTGGTAGCGGCAACGGAAGGTGACACCGACAGCGTGGCGCTTGGCATGACCGAGATCGTCGCGCTGAACGGCGCGCTGCTGCCATCGGTGGCGCTGATGGTGGCAACCGTTGCGGTGGACAGCGTGGCGGGCGGCGTGTATGTGGCACTGCCATCGGCATTGACCGTGATGTTGCCGACCGAAGCCATCCACTTCAGCGTGCCGTGGCTGATCGTTGATGGCACGGTGAGCGTAACGCTGCCGCCGCCGGCCTGTACCGAGGGGCTGCTCAGTATCAGCGTCTTCTCGCTCGCTGGCTTGAGCATGATGCTGACGGATTCGGTACGGCCGCCTGCGGCAACGGAGATGACGACCGGCGTGTCGCTGGTGACGGCTCCTGGCGTAAAGATGGCGTTATGGCCCTGCATGCCACTGAGCGCGCCGACGGTATTTGGAGCAGACCAGATTGGCGCGCCGTTGGTGAACTGCGGCGAAACGGACAGCGCAATCGGCGCATCACCCACGTACCACGTGACCTGGCTGGCCACCGGGTTCAGCACAGCTGCGTGCACGGTGATCGTCTTTGAGACGGTGGTGCCGCCCGCAACGGCCGTAATGGTGACCTGCGTATCAGCCGGTACGGTCGGCGGTGGCATGTAGGTGACGGTGGTGCCCTGTGTTGCGCTCAGCGAGCCCGGGCCGGTCAACGACCAGGTGGCCGCGCTATTGGCGGTGAGGACCATCTGACTGCCGCCGCCAAAAGTGTCCAGGCCCATGAGGCTGTCAACGGAGAGCGGGGTGGCCGGTGAAGTCGTGGCGATCGGCTCGGCGGGGGAGGAGTCGCCTCCACATGCCGGCAATAGAACCGTGGAGGCGCAGAGCAACGCGCCACTCAGCGCGATCGGGTATCTGAACATGGCAATTCGGGAATGGAATGAAGAAGCAAGACGATGTGTTTGCACCGCGACCAAAGCCGCGCGTGCCACATACGAAGGCAACTTATCGCGTGTGAGTGGGGGTGTGGCGGCCACGAGTTTTGCGCGGCGGCACGATTGTTTTGCGGGCGGGAAAAATCTTGGTCGGGCGGCAATCAGCGCAAAAACTTTAGCGTGCGAGGCGCCGGAGATGGCCGCCAATTTCTGCCCGGAGCGTGCTTTAATCGCGCCCATGGCTGACGACACTCCCGTCTCTCTCTCTTCAGATCCGTTGCGCGGACAGCGCATCCTGGTCGTCGACGATGTCGACGAAAGCCGCATGCTGCTGGTGGATTTTCTGCAGCGCCGGGGTTGTCGCGTCTACATTGCGCGCGACGGTCAGGATGGCGTTCAGAAGGCGCAGAGTGTGCGGCCCGACCTGATCCTGATGGACATTCGCATGCCGGTGTGCGACGGCATGACTGCGTGCAGGCTGCTCAAGGCCAATCCGGCCACGCGGGCCATTCCGCTGATCTTTCTGACCTCTGCAGCGTTGCCGGAGGAGCGCGTGGCGGGGCTGGCAGCGGGCGCTGTGGACTACGTGACCAAGCCCTTCGACTTTGAAGAGGTGCGCCTGCGTTTGTGCATTCACCTCAAGCCCATCGCCATGCCAAGCGGTGCGCCAACGGAAGGCGATGTGAACGCAGCCTCAAGCACGCTGGATGCGATTCTGTATCGGGCGACACGCAAGCTGCTGCTTGAGCGGCTTGGAGAAACGCCCAGCCTGGTGGAGTTGGCGGCTGCAGTCGGCACCAATGCGCGCCGGCTGAATGGGGCATTCAAACAATGCGTTGGCGTGACCGTGTTCGATTTTCTGCGCGAGGAGCGTATGAAGGAGGCGCGGCGCATGTTGTCCGAGACTGCGCTCGACGTGCAGACGATTTCTCGGGAGCTGGGTTACAGCAGCGCAGCCAATTTCTCCACCGCATTTCGTGACCGCTTTGGCCTGCCGCCGAGTCAGTTCCGGCAGGGTTCTGGCGGCAACACGTGAGCGCTCGCACATCCGCTGTCACAGCGTGGCGCCCGGGTTTGCGCTGGGCGATATGCGTGACGCTGGTGATGGGGCTGTTCATCTGGGGGTTCGGCCAATCAGCCTGGGCTACGCCTGTTGACGTGGGGCAGGCCGAGGGCAGAGGTGATAAGCCCGTTGCGCTGCTGTCTCATCTGTCCGTGCTGGAAGACAAGACCGGTCAGATGGATCTCGGAGCGGCGATGACCAGCACCCGCTGGGCAGCCATTGCCGGCGAAACCTTGAACCCGGGCTATACCGCCTCCCGATTCTGGTTGAAAGGAACGCTCTACAACAGCGGCGCACAGCCGGTTACGCGCTGGCTGGCGGTCGGCCCCGCGCGGTTGGAGTCGGTTGACTATTTTCGGCTCGCGCCGGGTGGGCATGCCGTGCTCGAAACGATTCAGAGCGGCAATCGTCTGCCACTGGATGCCCGACCCGTCACGGCCATGATTCCGGTTTTCCCGATCACGCTGGCCCCGGGCGAGCAGATGACGTTTGCCTTGCGGCTCCACAGCCGGTCAGCAGTCGACATCAATCCCGAACTCTGGGAGCCCGCTGCATTCCGGCAACAGGAAGGTTTTGACTTGATGCTGCAGGCATTCCTGGTCGGGCCCGCATTGATGCTGGCGCTGTACGCGTTGATCCAGGGGTGGTCGGGGCGTGACCGCAGCTTCCTGTTGCTGTTCGGGTGGATCTGCCTGGCTGTGCTCTACAGCATGGCTATTCAGGGGTATCTGTATCGCTACATCCTGCAGGCTGGTGGCGCGTGGGTGCTGCGTGCGCCCTCAACGCTGGGTGTGCTCACCAACGTGTTCTACGCCGCGGCAACCATGACCTTTGTGGGGTTGGGGTGCGTCGCAGCGTGGAAGTGGACCTACCGTATCGTCATTGTGCTTCTGCTGGTCGGGTGTGCCTGGACCATGCTGGGGGACTACCGTGCCGGGGCTGTTTATTCCAACGTCGTGGTTGGTGTGTTCAATGTGTTGTGGGCGATCTCGATGGTAGATGCCTGGCGTCGAGGTCTGCCCAACGCACGGCTGTTCATTTTGACTTTCGGCGTGGTGTGGGCCGTACAACTGGTGGGGCTGCTGGAGTTCCACGGTATTCTGAACCGCGGCTGGCACGCCGGCCTGGGCTTGTCCTGGCTGGTGGAACTGGCGACGCTGCTGATGATGGGGGCGCTGGTCATCCAGCGCTCGCGGGAGCGGTCCACCGCGCACGCCGCGATCCAGCAGGCACTGCTGGATGCCAAGAGCCAGGAGCAGCTCAAACTGGAGCACGCCGTCGTCGAGCGTACGCAGGAATTGCGCACGGCACTCATTGATGCTGACGAAGCGAACCGCGCCAAGACCGACTTTCTCGCCCGCATCAGCCATGATCTGCGAACACCGTTGACGTCGATCATCGGCTTTGCCGAGCTGGTGCAGACGGCGGGTCAGGAGAACGCAGAGCGAGGCCGGATCATCGGCCGCAGTGCCCGGCACATGCTCGCCATGGTCAATGACCTGATCGACTACGCACGCGGTGGTGAGCCCGATGCATTGCACAGTGCGCCGGTCTACGTGCATGCCTTGCTCGATGCGGTTGTGCAGGAGGGTGCTGAACTGGCGCGACGCCGCGGCAATCAGTTCAGCTTCCGTATCGAGCGTCCGTTGCCGCCCGTGCTGGAGCTGGATGCGAAGGGCCTGCGGCGGGTGCTCGGCAATCTGCTGGACAACGCAACCAAGTACACCACCGATGGCCGTATCGAACTCCTGATCGACTGTGAGGGCGAGGCCGGGATCGCACACCCGGTAAGGCTGACATTCATCGTCAAGGACACCGGGCCGGGTATCGCCGCCAAAGATCAGCAACGCATCTTCGAACCCTTTCAGCGGTTGGACACGGCGCGCACGCAGCCTGGCACCGGGCTGGGATTGGCGATCGTCCGGCAATGGATCGAGCGTATGGGCGGTTCGCTGAAGATCGACAGCGCGCTGGGTGCCGGCACGTCGATGCGCCTGGAGGTGAGTGCAACAGTCGCCACCGAAGATGCAGTCTCGCGTCACCACGTTGCCGACATTGGCGCGGTTGTGCCCAGCATCGACGGCAGCGGCCTGCGCATCTGGATTGCAGAGGACACGGCGGACATCCGCCGCTTGCTTGCCGACGAGTTGTCGAGCCTGGGCTTTACTGTCGAGACCGCGTCGGACGGTGTCTCGATCATCGAGCGGATGACGCAGGCGGGTGACGCCCGCCCCGATCTCGTATTGACCGACTACCTGATGCCTGGCGCCGATGGTATTGCCGTGCTGCTGGCTGCGCGGCAATACCTGCCTGGGGTTCCAGTGGTGGTCCTGTCGGCGATTCCGCAACCAGCGTCGGCCAGCGACGATCCTGCAGCGCCCGAGTTTGATGCCTCTCTGCTCAAGCCGATCAATCTGGCCGAGTTGCAGGAGACCCTGATGCGCTTGCTGGGGCTGCAACGGCTCCCACCGGTGGTGGACGCTTCAGAGGTGGTGCCACTGGTAGACCCGCCTCCGCAAGCGTGCGCTGTTGCGCTGGCATTGATCGACTTGGGTGCGATCTCGGATCTGATCGACTGGGCCGATGCGCTGCGTTCCGAATACCCGCAATGCGACGCGTTTGCCATGCGAGTCCGTCAACTGGCCACCCGTGGCGATTTGGCCGGGCTGCAGCGGCTTTGCAGCCCAACAACCGATGAGGCTTGCGGCCACGAGTGATGGAGCGGGGCCAATTGCAGTGTGGCAGTGCGGTTTTCCACCGAAAACCCCAAGGCAGAAACGCGCTTGCGGGCGTGCACGTAGCAAATGCATCACAGGCTTCCTGAGGAATCGTTTGCCAGTCCCGCACGGGATGACTAGACTGCCCCTCATGTGACTTTCTGTGCCACCGGCAGGAAGTTCCGCCGATGGTACTGGCTGCACTCTCGATCGCCCCGACCCCGTGAGCCCCAACGACCGCCGACTCCTCCGCCATCTGCTCGTCATCGTCACCATCAAGGTGATGGTGTTGGGCGCGCTGTGGTGGGTGTTCGTGCGGGACGTCCGCGTGCCGGTCGATGCCGAGCGTGCCGCCGATCGTCTTGGCATGACACCACCAGCGCAGGGAGGGCATCCGTGATATCCGAGCACTTGGTCGATCTATCCAGGCTGCAGTTTGCGGCCACGGCGTTGTACCACTTCCTGTTCGTGCCGCTTACGCTGGGCATGGTCTGGCTGCTGGTCATCATGGAGAGCGTCTACGTGATGACCAACAAGGTCATCTGGAAAGACATGACGCGCTTCTGGGGCAAGCTGTTCGGCATCAACTTTGCGCTGGGCGTGACCACCGGCATCACGCTCGAATTCCAGTTCGGCACCAACTGGGCGTACTACTCGCACTACGTGGGCGACATTTTCGGGGCGCCGCTGGCCATTGAAGGGTTGATGGCGTTCTTTCTGGAATCCACCTTCATCGGCCTGTTCTTCTTCGGGTGGGATCGCCTCACCAAGACACAGCACTTGTTGGTGACGACGCTCATGGCGATCGGCACCAACCTCTCCGCGCTGTGGATCCTGATCGCCAATGGCTGGATGCAAAACCCGGTGGGTGCCGACTTCAACTGGCAGACCATGCGCATGGAGATGTCGGATTTCTGGGCCGTCGTCTTCAATCCGGTGGCGCAGGCCAAGTTCGTGCATACGGTGTCTGCCGGCTACGTGACGGGCGCGATGTTCGTGTTGTCGATTTCGAGCTGGTATCTGCTGCGTGGGCGCGATGTGGAATTCGCGCGGCGCAGCTTCCGTGTGGCAGCGGCATTTGGGCTTGCCAGCGTGTGCTCGGTGATCGTGCTGGGTGACGAATCCGGCTATACGGTGGGCGAAGCGCAGGAAACCAAGATGGCCGCCATCGAAGCCATGTGGGAAACCGAGCCCGCGCCGGCCAGCTTCAACATGATCGCGTCGATCAACCAGCGCGAGCAGAAGAACGACTGGGCGGTCGAGATTCCCTATGTGATGGGCCTGATTGGCACACGCTCCGTGTCGAAGCAGATTCCGGGTATCCACGAGATCAAGGTGCGCAATCGCGGCCGCATCGTCAGTGGCATCGAAGCGGTGGCCGCGCTGGAAACGCTGCGCAAGAACCCGGACGATGCCGCTGCCCACCAGACGCTGCAGATCCACCAGCAGGATCTGGGCTTCGGTCTGCTGCTCAAGAAGTACGTGACCGATGTGCGGCAAGCCACGCCCGAGATCATCGACAAGGCTGTCGACGACACCGTGCCGCGCGTATGGCCGATGTTCTGGGGTTTCCGCGCCATGGTTGGATTGGGCTTCCTGATGCTGGCGCTGTTTGGCCTGTCGTTCTGGAGCACGCTGCGGCCGCAACGCAAGGCGCCGGCTTGGCTGCTGCGCTGGGCACTGTGGATGCTGCCCGCGCCGTGGCTTGCTGCAGAGCTTGGCTGGGTCGTCGCCGAGTACGGCCGCCAGCCGTGGACGATCTACGGCGTATTGCCCACGCACCTGAGCGTTTCGACGCTGAGTGAGGCCAGCCTGTACGGCTCGCTGGCAGGATTTATTGGTTTCTACACGCTGCTGTTGATTGTCGAGATGTACCTGATGATCAAGTTTGCGCGGCAGGGCCCCGGCAGCCTCGGCACCGGTCGCTACGATTTCGAAGCCGCCCACGCTTGAGGAGGCCACCATGTTCGACTATCCCACCCTCAAGGTCATCTGGTGGCTGCTGATCGGTGTGTTGCTGATCGGCTTCGCCATCATGGACGGGCATGACATGGGCGTCGGCACGTTGCTGCCCTTCGTCGGCAAGACGGACGACGAGCGGCGTGTCGCCATCAACACCATCGCCCCGCACTGGGACGGCAATCAGGTCTGGTTCATTACCGGCGGCGGCGCGATCTTTGCAGCGTGGCCGCTGGTGTATGCCACCGCGTTCAGCGGGTTCTACTGGGCAATGCTCGCGGTGTTGTGGGCGTTGTTCTTCCGCCCGGTCGGGTTTGACTACCGCAGCAAGATCCACAACGCCACGTGGCGCAAAGCGTGGGATATCGGCCTCTTTGTCGGGGGCGCGGTGCCGCCGCTCATCTTTGGCGTGGCGTTCGGCAATCTGCTGCAGGGTGTGCCGTTCCATTTCGACACCTTCATGGTGGTGACGTACACCGGCACCTTCTGGCAATTGCTGAACCCGTTCGCCATCCTCACGGGCGTGGTGTCGAGCGCGATGATCACCATGCACGGCGGCATCTATCTCGCGCACCGTACAGAAGGGGCGATCCAGCAACGTGCGACGAAGGCCGCAACCGGCGCCGCGATTGTCGCCGTGATTGCCTTCGTAGCGGCGGGTGCATGGTTGCGCTGGGGTGGCATCGAAGGCTATGCCATCACCTCGGCCATTGACCCGGCTGGCGTGTCCAACCCGATGGCCAAGACGGTGGCACGCGCCGCCGATGCGTGGTGGCACAACTACCAAGTGCAGCCGTTGCTCTGGCTGCTGCCCTTGCTCGGCGTGATTGGGCCGCTGCTGGCGACGGTTCTGGTGCGGGCAGGGCGCACGTTGATAGCCTTCGTGCTGTCGGCGCTGGGGCTGGCGGGCATCATCACCACGGCGGGCGCTTCGATGTTCCCGTTCGTGCTGCCGTCATCCAGCATGCCCGCCGCCAGCCTGACCGTGTGGGACAGTGTCTCCAGTCACTTCACGCTTGGCCTGATGTTTTGGGCGGCGATCATCTTCACGCCGATCATCCTCGTCTATACGAGCTGGTGTTACCGCGTGATGCGAGGCAAGGTAACGGTCGAACATATCCGGGCCAACGAGCACTCGCTCTACTAACCGCAGGAGGACATGGCATGTGGTATTTCACTTGGGTCCTGGGGGTCGGTTTTGCCGTATTGCTGGCCGTGCTCAATGCGATGTGGGGTGAGGTGAGCGACGCGCGCGCCGCGGGTGTCGCAACAGACGAGGACTGCGTGTGAGCACTGCCGACAAGCCGCGCATCCACGCGGCAAGCCTGAGCACCGGGCTGGTTGTCATGGCGGTCGGCACGGTGTATCCGTACATCGTCACCAATGGCGCTGGCCATGCGGACCATACCCTCGCCATGCTGCTGTTTTGGGCGATGAGCGCGGGGTTGGTGCGCGGTGTGGGGTTCATTCCGCGCCACTGGGTGTGGCGCGTGTTGTTTTCAGGGTGGTCCTGCGCGCTGGCCCTGGTGCTGTTCGGGCTGCTGCGTTTCTTGGGGTGAAGCGCTAGCGCGGCAGGCGGGTGGGGCCGGCGGCAGGTGGCTCCGATGTGCGCCCGCGCAGCACATCACGCAAGCGCCGCACAGCACGCCACAGCTTCGGCAGCAACCAGACGGCCACCAACAGCAGGATCGCCAGCACTATCAGGAATGCAACCGGCAGGAAAAACGACATCAACAGTCCGCCGGTCGCGGTGATGTCTTCGCTGAACGACGCCACCCAGTTCGAGAACGGCTCGGGAGAGGCGTTGATCAGCGCACGCGTTCCCGCCTTGGTGGCGTGCGCCGTTCCAGCCAGTGTGCCGCCAATCAATCCTGCCGCCACCATCCATTGCGGATCGAGTTGCCCAAATGCGGCTGCCGCCAGGATGGCCCCAGCGGGAATGCGGATGAAGGTCTGGATGCTGTCCCAGACGGAATCGAACCCCGGGATCTTGTCGGCCAGGAACTCAGCCACGGCCAGCACACCGGCCAACCCGATCACCCACCACGATTCGAGCATCTGCAGCCCCTGCGGCAGGTGAAGCCAGCCTGTGCGACCCAGCACACCGGCAGCAAACACGGCCAGGTAGAGGCGGAATCCGCTGGTCCAGGACAAGCCTGCGGCCAGCGCTGCGGTTTCCAGCATGGGGCTCCTTGCACGTTCAGGCAGGCCCGACGGGCGCTTGCCGATACTGGCAGTGTAGTGCCCGTACGCCTGCCCGGTTGGCTTACAGCAGCGACTTGCCCTGCGACAGGATCTTGTCGCACGCCTGCTTGGTGATCTGCTCCTTGATGCTGCTCAGGTCGAACGTACTGCCATTGGAGCCGGTGAGCAGGCCCTTTGCGCCGTCGCTGTAGCCGGGGTCGGAGGACGGCGTGCCGCCCAGCTTGCCCAGCAGCTTGTCTTTGACGGAGGCTGCGCCCGATGCGCCACCCAGGTAGTTGTTCTTGATGCAGAATTCCAGCACACCGGCCACATTGCCCGTGCTGCCAGACGTCAGCGAGCCCAGCGAAGGCAGTCCACCTGCCCCACCGAGATTGCCGAGGCCGCCCAAACCACCGGATGCGCCCTGGCTATTGCCCTGCGTCGCCCCTTTGATGAGATCGCCGATCTGGGCTTGGGCAGCGGCTGGCAGTAGCGCAGCAACCAGGGTGAGGGCGGCGGCGATTCGGATTGGGTGGCGTGTCATGTGGGGCTCCTTGGGGTGGATGGTGCGGATAACAGAGGGGACACCACTACCGTAGCGCACGGCCGGGCGAAATGACGTGTTGCGCAACATGTGGCATGGCCGTCATTCTCCACCGCCCGAGCAACAAAAAACCCGGCTGGTCGCCGGGTTTTTTGCATTTCAGTACCCTTGCCAGAGGCCGGGTGCTGGATGACGCGAATCAGGCCGCCTGGATGTTGGTGGCTTGCTTGCCCTTCGGGCCCTGCGTCACTTCGAACGAGACGCGCTGATTTTCCTTGAGCGTCTTGAAGCCAGCCATCTGGATGGCAGAGAAATGCGCAAACAACTCTTCGCCGCCTTCATCAGGCGAGATGAAACCGAAACCCTTGGCGTCGTTAAACCATTTGACAGTACCGAGTGCCATGAAAACCCCTCCGAGAAAACACAAGTCCAAGCCGGGAGGAGTTGCCTGTCGGGGCAGTGCAGAGCGGTACCGCGCAGTCATCGCCCGGTCGTCGGCTCTGGAGCACGACGAATGGCGCGGGTGGAACCGCGCCGCAAGCGATCGGTCTTCTTGTGGCAAAACACCACAGCCTGAAGCGGTTGTCGATCTGTTGTCGACTGGTGTGAGGCCTCCCGGGCTCACCATTCATGAGGCTTGCTGCCAAGTGTTTTTGGGGCAGTAAGGCGCACATGTTGAGTTCGATTGTTCGAGGAAAGTAACAGACTGTCAAGGCTACCAAAGGTGGGTTTGTGGCGAAAATCGGTCAGTTTTTGAAGAGGTTTTGCTCGAAACTCCGCAAATCGTCCCCACCTGCCGAAAACGTTCGGCAATCAGGGCTGGTGCGTGCCCCGTTCCCAGTCCTTGGCTGGCGGGTGGCGCGCCTCTCGCCCGAGGTGCCGACTGGCGAACGCAGTTCAGGCCAAACCATTTGCAGGGCTTGAAATCGGCGTTATTTCCCTAAATTGCGAAGTCGAAAGGAGTGGTTAGAATAAGACCATGGCAATCCGGCAAGCGACCACTCCACAACACGATGCAGGCACCGTCCTGGAGCGGAAAGAGCAAGCGCTCAAACCGCCCGCGATGTACAAGGTGCTGCTGCTCAACGACGACTACACCCCGATGGAATTCGTCGTGATGATCCTTCAGCAATATTTCAGCAAAGACCGGGAGACAGCGACGCAAATCATGCTGACTGTGCATCGGGAAGGTAGGGGCGTGTGCGGTATCTACACTCGGGATATCGCCGCGACGAAAGTGGAATTAGTATCGACCCATGCACGGCAGGCGGGGCATCCGCTGCAGTGCGTGATGGAGGAAGCATGATCGCGCAAGAACTGGAAGTCAGCCTGCACATGGCGTTTGTCGAAGCCCGGCAGGCTCGCCACGAATTCATTACGGTGGAGCATCTGCTGCTTGCGCTGCTGGACAATCCGACGGCTGCGGAGGTGCTGCGCGCCTGCGCCGCCAATATCGAAGACCTCCGAACGCATTTGAAGAACTTCATCGCCGACAACACCCCGGTGGTGCCCGGCACGGACGAGGTGGATACGCAGCCCACGCTGGGTTTCCAGCGTGTGATCCAGCGCGCCATCATGCACGTGCAGTCCACCTCCAACGGCAAGAAAGAGGTGACGGGCGCCAACGTGCTGGTTGCCATCTTCGGCGAGAAGGATTCCCACGCGGTGTACTACCTCCAGCAACAGGGCGTGACCCGGCTGGACGTCGTCAACTTCATCAGCCACGGTATCCGCAAGGATCAGGCAGAGCCGGCCAAGCACGGTGACGCCAACCCCGAAGGTGAGGGCGGCGACGGCAAGGAGAGCCCGCTGGAGCAGTTCACCCAGAACCTGAACGCGCTGGCCAAGGCCGGCAAGATCGATCCGCTGATCGGCCGTGAGCAGGAAGTAGAGCGCGTGGTGCAGGTGCTGTGCCGCCGCCGCAAGAACAACCCGCTGCTGGTGGGCGAGGCTGGTGTCGGCAAGACCGCCATTGCCGAGGGTTTGGCATGGCGCATCACCAAGGGTGAGGTGCCGGACATTCTCGCGAAGTCCGTCGTCTACTCGCTCGACATGGGCGCCCTGCTGGCCGGCACCAAGTACCGTGGTGACTTTGAGCAGCGCCTGAAGGGCGTGCTGAAGTCGCTCAAGGACAACCCGAACGCGATCCTGTTCATCGACGAAATCCACACGCTGATCGGCGCGGGCGCCGCTTCGGGCGGCACGCTGGACGCCAGCAACCTGCTCAAGCCGGCACTGTCGTCGGGTGCGCTCAAGTGCATCGGCGCGACCACGTTCACGGAATACCGCGGCATCTTTGAGAAGGATGCAGCCTTGTCGCGGCGCTTCCAGAAGATCGACGTGGTGGAACCGACGGTCGACCAGACTGTGCAGATTCTGCGTGGGCTGAAGTCGCGCTTTGAAGAGCACCACGGCGTGAAATACGCGTCGTCGGCGTTGACCGCTGCGGCTGAATTGTCGGCACGCTTCATCACCGACCGCCACCTGCCGGACAAGGCAATCGACGTGATCGACGAAGCCGGTGCCGCGCAACGCATCCTGCCGAAGTCGAAGCAGAAGAAGACGATTGGCAAGACCGAGATCGAAGATATCGTCTCGCGCATCGCCCGTGTCCCACCGCAAAGCGTGTCGCAGGACGACCGCAGCAAGCTGCAGACGTTGGAGCGCGACCTGAAGTCTGTTGTGTTCGGGCAAGACCCGGCTATCGACGCGCTGGCTTCGGCCATCAAGATGTCGCGCGCCGGGCTGGGTAAGACGGACAAGCCGATCGGCTCGTTCCTGTTCAGCGGCCCGACAGGTGTTGGCAAGACGGAAGTCGCCAAGCAACTGGCGTTCATCCTGGGCATCGAGCTGATCCGCTTCGACATGTCGGAGTACATGGAGCGTCATGCGGTGAGCCGGCTGATCGGCGCGCCGCCGGGCTATGTGGGCTTTGACCAGGGCGGTCTGCTGACGGAAGCCGTCACCAAGAAGCCGCACTGCGTGTTGTTGCTGGACGAGATTGAGAAGGCGCACCCGGACATCTTCAACATCCTGCTGCAGGTGATGGACCACGGTGCGCTGACGGACAACAACGGCCGCAAGGCGGATTTCCGCAACGTGATCATCGTCATGACGACCAACGCGGGCGCCGAGACGATGAACAAGGCGACCATCGGCTTCACCACGACGCGCGAACAGGGCGACGAGATGGCCGATATCAAGCGCATGTTCACGCCGGAGTTCCGCAACCGTCTGGATGCGACCATCAGCTTCCGCTCGCTGGATGAGGAAATCATCATGCGCGTGGTCGACAAGTTCCTCATGCAGTTGGAAGAACAGCTGCACGAAAAGAAGGTGGACGCCATCTTCACCGAGAAGCTGCGTCGCTTCCTGGCGAAGAAGGGTTTTGACCCGCTGATGGGCGCGCGCCCGATGCAACGCCTGATCCAGGACATGATCCGCAAGGCGCTGGCCGACGAGCTGCTGTTCGGTAAGCTGACCAGCGGCGGTAAGGTGGTTGTGGACCTGGACGACGCCGATGCAGTGAAGCTGGAGTTCTCCGAGAATGAAGCGCCGCCCGCGCCTGCACAGGAAGAAGCGGAAGCCTGACGGAACTGTCGCTCCAAATGAAACGGCCCGGCGAGGTTTGGTAACTCGCCGGGCCGTTTTCTATCGTGTGGACGGTGCTTAGTGACGTCCAGTGCTGCCGAAACCGCCAGCACCACGGTCGCTCTCGGCAAAGTCGTCGACGATGTTCAGTTCGGCCTGCACCACCGGCACGATCACGAGTTGTGCAAGGCGCTCCATCGGATTGAGCACGAATGCCGTGCTGCCACGGTTCCACGTGCTCACCATCAACTGGCCCTGGTAGTCCGAATCGATCAGGCCGACCAGGTTGCCGAGCACGATGCCGTGCTTGTGGCCCATGCCCGAGCGCGGCAGGATCAGCGCCGCATAGCCGGGGTCAGCCAGGTGGATGGCCATGCCGGTCGGGATCAGGTGCGTGGTGCCGGGTTCGATGGTGAGCGGGGTGTCGATGCAGGCGCGCAAGTCCAGGCCGGCGCTGCCGGTGGTGGCGTACTGCGGGAGCTGTTCGTGCAGGCGGGCGTCGAGGATCTTGACGTCGAGTTTCATGCGGGGCAGGCCGAAGAGGAGGTGACAGAAGCCGGAGATGGTAGCGCAAACGCCTCGGCCAGCAGCTCGTACGAGCGCAAGCGGGCTTTGTAGCTGGGCGCGACGGTCAGCACGATCAGCTCATCGGCGACGAAGCGGTCCTTGAGGGCATGCATCTCGTCGGCAATCGATTCTGGCGTGCCGATGATGCTGCGTGGCCGTTCGCGCATGACGATGGCCTGATCGCGCTCGGTATAGACGTGGGCTTCGCCTTGCTCGACGGTCGGGATGGGGCCGTTGGCGCCGAGCGCCATCTGCAGGCGGCGCAGGTCGACGGCAGCTTCATAGCGGCGCGCTTCGGCTTCTGTGTCCGCAGCAATCACGAAGACAGCGGCTGCACTGTACGGGCGCGCGTCATAGTTCGGTTCGAAGTCCGTACGGTACTGCTGCGTGACGATGTGGCCGACGTGCGGGTTGATGAAGTGCGCGAAGGCGAAGCGGATGCCCAAACGCGCGGCCAGTGCACCGCCAAAATCGCTGGAGCCGAGCATCCACAGCTCGGGCTTGGTGTCGATCTCGGGCTGCAGGAGCACGCCATACGCGGGGTGATCGGACGGCAGCGTGCCGGTCATATGCCAGATCAGTTCCTGCACCTGCTGCGGGAAGATGTCGCCGCGGTTGTAGTCGCCCATGGCCACGGCTTGCGCGGTACGCATGTCGCCGCCGGGTGCGCGGCCGACACCGAGGTCGATGCGGTTCGGGAACAACGCTTCCAACAGGCGGAACTGCTCGGCCAGCTTGAACGGGCTGTAGTAGGGCAGCATCACGCCGCCGGAGCCTACGCGCAGGTGCTTCGTGGCGCTCGCCACACGCGCGATCATGACCTCGGGTGCGGGGTTGCTGACGCCGCGCAGGCCGTGGTGCTCTGCGCACCAGTAGCGCGTGTAGCCGAGCGAATCGGTGAGTTGCGCCAGGTCCACTGTCGCAGCAATGGCGTCGCGTGCGCTGTGGCCGTAGATGACGGGGCTCTGGTCGAGAACGGAGAGTCGGATTGGCGTGCTCATGACTGCACCCCATGCAGGCGATCGGCAATGGCGGCAACGATCTGGCGTGCCAGCGTCAGCTTGTCGGCGCGCGGCAGGCGCGTGATGCCGCTGGCATCGAAGAGCGCGACTTCGTTGTCGTCGCGGCCAAACGTCTGGTGGCCAAGGTTGCCGACCAGCAGCGGAATCCCTTTCTTCTGGCGCTTGGCCTCGCCAAATTCTTCCAGTCGCTCGGTCTCGGCAGCAAAGCCGACGCAGAACGGCGCATTCGCACGGTGGGCGACGGCGGCGAGGATGTCCGGGTTCTGCGTGAACGTGAGCGTCGGCACGTCGGTGTCGTTCTGCTTCTTCAGCTTCTGGTCGGCAGCCTGCACCACGCGCCAGTCGGCCACCGCAGCCACGGCGATGAAGATGTCGTTCTTCGTGGTGTCCAGCTCGCGCATCACCGCATCGTGCATCTGCTGGGCGGTCTGCACATCAATGCGCAGCACGCCGGCGGGCGTGTTCTGGTGACAAGGCCCGGCGACGAGCGTGACTTCCGCACCCGCTTGCGATGCGGCGCGCGCCAGCGCAAAGCCCATCTTGCCGCTGGAGAGATTCGTGATGCCGCGTACGGGGTCGATCGGCTCGAAGGTCGGGCCGGCAGTCAGCAGCACACGGCGGCCGCGCAGCAGCTTGGGGCTAAAGAAGCCGATGAGCTGTTCGACGATATCTTCTGGCTCCAGCATGCGGCCGTCACCGACTTCGCCGCAGGCCTGGTCGCCAGCATCGGGGCCAAGCAGGGTGACGTCGTCTGCGCGCAGTTGGGCGGCGTTGCGCTGCGTAGCGGGCGCGGCCCACATCTGCCGATTCATGGCGGGGGCCACGAGCAGCGGGCAATCACGTGCGATACACAGCGTAGAGAGCAGATCGTCGGCCATGCCGTGCGCGAGCTTGGCGAGGAAATCCGTCGACGCTGGGGCGATGACGATGGCATCGGCCTCGCGCGAGAGGTCGATGTGCGGCATGTTGTTGCCGATCCGGTTGT
This sequence comes from Ralstonia sp. ASV6, assembly GCF_016429285.1. Classification (GTDB taxonomy): domain Bacteria; phylum Pseudomonadota; class Gammaproteobacteria; order Burkholderiales; family Burkholderiaceae; genus Ralstonia; species Ralstonia flaminis. Next base: position 11,303 of record NZ_JAELUI010000024.1, on the reverse strand, counting down.
CCCATTCCGACGTGAAGACCGGGCGGCCGGAAAGTGCCTGCATCGTCACCGGCGTGATGAAGTGCGTGGCGGCGTCGGTCATCACCACCTGCACGGTGGCGCCTGCCTTGGTCAGCAGCCGGACCAACTCGGCCGACTTGTAGCACGCGATGCCGCCGGTCAGACCGAGAACAAAGTGTTTGCCTTGCAGTTCCATAAAAACCCGCTTGGGAATGCGATTGACGCAATGTGCGTGGGCAGGATACAACCCGGTGCCCGGGTCGCCTGCTGAACAGTGGCGATGATACCGGCTTGGCTTCAGGCGCGTCCGGCGCCCCGATTTGTCCTCAAATGCTTATTCTCGATATGGTTTTCTGTCGTTCAGCAGTTCGCAACGTATTGGCTGTGATTGGCGCCTGCGCCATCGTGGCGGTGGTGGTTGGGGCCGCGCTCGTGCGCGAGTCCAAGGCTTGGTTGCGGGAGGAATCCGTGCCTGCCCACGCGGACGTGATCGTTGTGCTGGGCGGGGAATCGGGCCAGCGCGTGATTGGCGCAGCGGAGCTGTTCCATGCTGGCGTGGCGCCGCGTGTGTTTGTGAGCGGCGAGGGCGATTGCCTATTGATCGAGCGCCGCCTAGTGATGGCTGGTGTGCCGGCTGACCGTATCGGCCACGAATGCCAATCCGGCAGCACGATGGAAAATGCGCAAATGACGCGCCAGACACTGGCCGGCAATCCCGTGCACAGCGCTGTGCTGGTCACAAGCTGGTACCACACGGGTCGTGCGTTGAAGGTGTTCCGCCAGGTCTGGCCGGAAGTGACGTGGGGTGTGCGCGGCGTATTCCCCGGTGACACGCTCACCAAGTCGTTCCCGATCTACGAAGCCGGGACGATTGTGGCGGAGTACATCAAGCGGGCGTGGTACGCCGTGCGCTATTGAGGATTGAAGGCTATTGAGCCGGCATGGGCCGCGCATTGGCGGCCAGGTCGGCAAGCGTCGGCACAAAGCGGATCGTGTCGCGCTTGTTGGACTCGCGCACCCAGTCGCGCAGCGCGCTGCTGGCGTCCAGGTGTGCTGAGATGTCGCCCACCACGGCGAGCTTCAGCCGGTAGTTGGTGATCTTCTGCGCGATGCCGCCAGCCAGACCGGAGCGCAGCGCAAAGAACGCTGCGTCCAGCCGGTCAACGGGCACGGCGACCATCGATGCGCCGTGGCCCAGGGCTTCGCCAATCAGGTAGTCCAGCGCGTCCTGCTCGCTGGCGATGCGCGGGCCGTCCTGGCTGAGGCACAGCACCGCTTCACCGTTCCACTGCTGAAGTTCGGCCATGGGGCTCAGCGACGCACGCGCCGCAGTTCATCGATGATCAGTAGCACCGCGCCGATGCAGATACCGCAGTCCGCCACGTTGAAGGCGGGCCAGTGGTAGCCATTCAGGTGGAAGTCGAGAAAGTCCACTACATGGCCGTAGATGACGCGGTCGATCACGTTGCCCAGCGCGCCGCCCAGGATCAGCGCCAGCGCGAAGCAGAACATCTTCTGCCCGCTGTGTCGCTTGAGCAGCCAGATGATGAACACCGCTGCCGCCACGCCCAGACCCGTGAAGAACCAGCGCTGCCAGCCGCCGGCCGCCGCCAGGAACGAGAACGCCGCGCCCTTGTTATAGGCCAGCACCAGGTTGAAAAACCCGGTGATGGGGCGCGATTCTCCCCAGACAAAGGTCTTGCTGATGGCAACCTTGGTCAACTGGTCCAGCAGGATCCAGATGACAGCGAGGCCCAGCCATGGGCCAACGCCGTGACCACCGCTGCTGCTTTTCTTCAACCCGACCGCTTTGCTCTTGCCGTTGTTGCCGCCGTTACGAGCCGCCATCACGCAGCGCTCCGTTGTTCACCAGCGCCGAACAGGTTGTCGGTGCAACGGCTGCACAGTGTCGGGTGCGCGGCGTCATGGCCGACGTCGGCACGATAGTGCCAGCAGCGCTCGCACTTGGCGTGCGCAGACGGCACCACGCTGATGAGCAGATCGCCACCCTCCGGCGCGCGCTCCAGTTTGGCGGCTGATGTGATCAACACAAAGCGCAGGTCGTCGCGCAGGCTGGCCAGTGCGTCGTACACCGAGTCGCCGGCCGAGACGGTCACTTCCGCCTGCAGCGACGAACCGATTTTGCCGTCCACACGCAGCGTTTCCAGTTGCTTGGTCACTTCGCCACGCACGTTGCGGATGGCAGCCCACTTCTCCAGCAGGGCGCTGACGCCTTGCGGCAGCGGAGCGTTGTAGTAGGTGCTGGTGAAGATGGTGTCGGTGTGCTCCGTGCCGTGCGCGAAGACTTGCCATGCTTCTTCCGCCGTGAACGACAGGAACGGCGCCATCCAGTGCAACATCGCTTGGGTGATGTGATACAGCGCGTTCTGGGCCGAGCGGCGCGCCACCGAATCGGGCGCCGTGGTGTACAGGCGGTCCTTCAGCACGTCGAGGTAGAAGCCGCCCAGGTCTTCCGAGCAGAACGTCTGCAGCTTGGCGACCACTGGGTGGAACTCGTACACGTCGTAGTGCGACAGGACTTCCTTCTGCAGCGCGTCCGTCATCGCCACGGCGTAGCGGTCGATTTCGAGCCATTGCTCGGTCGGCAGCGCGTGCTTGGCGTGGTCGTAGTCCGTCAGGTTGGCGAGCAGGAAGCGCAGCGTGTTGCGGATGCGGCGATAGCCTTCCACCACGCGCTTCAGGATCTCGTCCGAGATGGCGAGTTCGCCCGAGTAGTCGGTCGAGGCCACCCACAGGCGGATGATCTCGGCGCCCATCTTGTTGGCGATTTCCTGCGGCGCGATCGTGTTGCCGATCGATTTCGACATCTTGCGGCCTTCGCCATCCACCGTGAAACCGTGCGTGAGCAGCCCCTTGTACGGCGGCTTGCCGTACAGCATCGAGGCCGTCAGCAGCGACGAGTGGAACCAGCCGCGGTGCTGGTCCGATCCTTCCAGGTACAGGTCAGCCAGGCGACCGTCCGGCAGGTCAGCCGAGGCGTCGTACAGGTCCGCTGCGTGCGAGCCGCGGATGACATGCCAGTGCGTCGTGCCCGAGTCGAACCACACGTCGAGCGTGTCGCGGTTCTTTTCGTACATGTCGGCGTCATCGCCGAGCAGTTCGCGCGGGTCGAGCGTCTGCCAAGCTTCGATGCCATCTTTCTCGATGCGCTGGGCAACTTGCTCCAGCAGCTCGGGTGTGCGCGGGTGCAGCGCGCCGGTTTCCTTGTGCACGAAGAAGGCCATCGGCACGCCCCATTGACGCTGGCGCGAGAGCGTCCAGTCCGGGCGGTTGGCAATCATGTTGTGCAGGCGCTGCTTGCCCCACGACGGATAGAACGCGGTGGCGTCGATGCCAGCCAGCGCCGTTTCGCGCAGCGTGCCGTTGCCGTCGTTGGGCTGCACGTCCATGCCCGCGAACCACTGCGAGGTGGCGCGGTAGATGATCGGCGTCTTGTGGCGCCAGCAGTGCATGTAGCTGTGCGGGTGCTTGTGCGCGTCGAACAGGTTGCCCGAGTCACGCAGCACTTCGACGATCTTCGGGTTGGCATCCCAGATCATCTGGCCGCCGAACAGCGGCAGCGTCGATGCGTACACGCCGTTGCCCATCACCGGGTTGATGATGTCGGCGTCGACCATGCCGTGCGCCTTGCACGACTGGAAGTCCTCCACGCCATAGGCGGGCGCGGAGTGGACGATGCCGGTACCGGTATCGGTGGTCACATAGTCGCCCAGGTAGACAGGCGACAGACGGTCATAACCCGCGTCCATCTTGGCGAGCGGGTGGTGGAAGCGCACGCCCGAGAGCGCCGCACCTTCGCACGTGGCCAGCACGGTGCCTTCGAGCTTCCAGTTCTGCAGGCAGGCCTCGACGCGCTCCTTGGCGACGATCAGCAGGCCGCGCGGCGTGTCGACCAGCGCATATTCCACTTCCGGGTGCAGGTTCAGCGCTTGGTTGGAAGGGATCGTCCACGGCGTGGTGGTCCAGATCACGATCCAGCCCGGCTTGGCCTTGAGCACATCCGCGCCTACGTGGAAGGCGCTCGACAGTGCGTCGATGTCGGCAAACGGGAAGCCGACATCGATCGACAGATCAGTACGGTCCGCATATTCGACTTCTGCCTCGGCCAGCGCCGAGCCGCAGTCGAAGCACCAGTTGACCGGCTTCAGGCCGCGGAACACGTAGCCCTTTTCCAGGATCTTGCCCAGCGCGCGCACCTCGTCCGCTTCATTGCGGAAGTTCATGGTCAGGTACGGATCGGCCCAGTCGCCCAGCACGCCCAGGCGCTCAAAGTCCACCTTCTGGCGGGCAATCTGGCCGGTGGCGTAGGCACGCGCCTTCTCCTGCACTTCCTTGACGGGCAGGCCCTTGCCGAATTGCTTTTCGATCTGGATTTCGATCGGCATGCCGTGGCAGTCCCAGCCCGGCACGTAGACGGCGTCCAGGCCCGTCAGGCCGCGCGCCTTGATCACCATGTCCTTGAGGATCTTGTTGACCGCGTGGCCGATGTGCAGGTCGCCGTTCGCATACGGCGGACCGTCGTGCAGGATGAACTTCTTCGCGCCTTTGCGCGCGGCGCGGATCTTCTTGTAGAGCTGCTTGTCCTGCCACTGCTTGACCCATTGCGGCTCGCGCTTGGGCAGATCGCCGCGCATGGGGAAGGGGGTGTCGAGCAGGTTAACCGGGTACTTGCTCTTCTCCGGCGTGGGCTTCTTGGAATCGGACATGGTGTGATGTGAGGCAGATTCGGGCAAATCGGATCGATGCAGCGCCTGTCAGTGCTAGGCGTGCGCGCGGAGTAGCTTCGGGCGGCGAGTGTGTCAGCCGCCTACTGAATTCGGTCGGTGGCGGAGGTGGCGAAATCGCGCCGCAGCGCGGGGGATTCGCCGGCTGCCGGAATCGGCAAGCCGAAGAAGTTGCGCGCGTCCACACAGTCTTGCGCGATGGCGTCTTTCAGCGCATCAAGCGAATCGAAGCGGGCCTCGTCGCGCAGCTTCTTCATGAATTCCACGCGCACCAGCTTGCCGTAGACGCTGGCGTTGTAATCGAAGATATGGACTTCCAACAGCACGCGGCCGGAGTCATCCACCGTCGGGCGCACGCCGATGCTGGCGACGGCCGGCAACGGTTTCTCTGCCAGCCCGTGCACCTGCACCACGAAGATGCCCGACACCGCCGGTTTGCGGTGCGAAATCCGCAGGTTCAGCGTCGGAAAACCCAACGAGCGCCCGAGCTTCTGCCCGTGCACCACGTGCCCGCTGATGGCGTAACCGTGGCCGAGCAGGCGGCGCGCGTGTTCCAGATCACCGGCGGCCAGCGCCTCGCGCACGGCTGAGCTGGAGATGCGGATGCCGGATTCCGACACCGAGCCCATCTGCTCGACCTCAAAGCCGAACTGCGCGCCGGCAGCCTGCAGATAAGTAAAGTCGCCCGCGCGTTTGGCGCCGAAGCGGAAGTCATCGCCCACCAGCAGCCAGCGCGTGTGCAGGCCGTCAACCAGCACATTGCGCACGAACTCGTCTGGCGTCTGCCCTGCGAAGTGGGCGTTGAAGTGCTCCACGACCACGCGATCAACGCCCTGGCGGCGCAGGCTTTCCAGCTTGTCGCGCAGCAGCGCGATGCGGGCGGGCGCACGGTCCGGCATGAAGAACTCGCGCGGATGCGGCTCGAAGGTCATGACCGTGAGCGGCAACCCGCGTGCGTCGGCCGCCGCGCGTGCGCGGGCCAGCAGAGACTGGTGGCCACGGTGCACGCCGTCGAAGTTGCCGATGGTCAGCGCGCAAGGCGCGCGACTCTCGGCGTTGGGCAGGCCGCGAAAGACTTTCACGAGAAGCGTTGGTGGTCGAGGAAAAAGAAGCTGTTTTCGTGCCGGATTGGCGTGGCAATCCGCAAAAATCCAGCAAAACGCACATTATATAAGGGATTGCCCCAGCGCCGTCGGGCGCGGGGCCGAACGGGCAGGGGTGTTGCACAATCATCCGAACGGTGTGCCCGCCCGTTGTAACCTTGCGGCACAATCCGGTATCCGGTTTCTTCCCCGCATTCCTTTGAACGCCCCGTTGCGCATCTTCTTTACCAAGTTTGGGCTTGCCAGCCGCGCGCCGCTTGAACTGGACGCTCGTGCCAAGCTGCTTGCTGCCGTGCATCGCGGCGCCCCTATGGGGATCGCGGCTTCTGTCGTATTGCCCGCCTTGACCGTGGCGGCGTTCTGGACAGATGCCTCGATCCGTCCGGCGCTGCTGGGCTGGTGCCTGATCATGCTGTGCCTGACCGCCTCGGGCCTGCGCTTCTATTTCGGTTATCGCTACGACCTGACCCGCATGACGTTGGCCGCGCACACCCGTAAATGGTGGACGGGCATGCACGTCATGTCGGGCGTGGGCGGGGTGGCCTGGGGCTGCTCGGCGGGGTTGTACCTGATGTCGCCGTCGCTGGAGTTCAGCAGCCTGCTGATGATCGTCATCATCGGCGTGGCGGCGGGGGCGGTGCTGTCGCAGGCGCCGGTGCCGTCCAACCTGCTGATTCTCGGGACGGGCATTTTGGCGCCGCACTTTGTGCTGGCCGAACAGGCGTTTCCGGGACACGGCTTGTATCTGCGCGGCGTGCTGCTGTTCTTCGCGGCGTTCCTGGCCCGGCATGCGGTGAACATTCACAACACGCTGGTGCGCGAAATTCAGCTCGAGAACGAAAGCCGTCAGCTTGCGCGCCGGTATCAGGATGAGAAGCAGCGTGCGCTGTCGGCGTCCGAAGAAAAGTCGCGCTTCCTGGCCGCGGCCAGCCACGACCTGCGCCAGCCGGTGCACGCGATCGTGCTGCTGGTGGAAGCGCTGCGGGCGCGCAACCAGTCGGAATCGCTGGCGCCGCTGGTGGAGCAGCTGGCCTCGGGCGCGGCCACCATCGACCTGCTGTTCCGCTCGCTTCTGGACCTGTCCAAACTGGAGAGCCGCAAGACCTCGCCGACGCTGGAGCCGGTGGACCTGGGAGAGGTCATCACCGAGGTGGTCCAGCAGTTCATGCCCGATGCGCGCGCCAAGGGGCTGACGCTTGCGCAGCGCATTCCGCCGCTACCGGTGTTTGGCATGGCTGAGCCGGTGCTGCTGCGCCGGGCGCTGTTCAACCTGCTGCAGAACGCCCTGCGCTATACCGAGCGCGGCGGCGTCATGGTGGCGCTGCGCGTACGCCAGAAGTACCTGCGGATCGAGGTGTGGGATACCGGTATCGGTATCGCGCCGGAGCACCAGAAAGACATCTTCTCGACGTACTACCAGGTCGAGAACCCGGAGCGTGACCCGAGCCAGGGTCTCGGCCTGGGTCTGTCGATCTACAAGGAATGCGTGCGTTTGCTGCGTGGCACCTTTGGCGTGCGCTCGGTGCCGGGGCGGGGCTCGATGTTCTGGATGGCGCTGCGTCCGGTGCCGGCTGAAGTCAAGGCGCCGCTGGCTGCCCAACCGCGCGCCGAGCAGAAGCGTGCGGTGCTCGATCAGCCGCGCTTCTCGGGCGTGGTGCTGGTGGTCGATGACGATCCTCAGATCCGCAAGGCCTGGCACGCGCTGCTCGAAGCCTGGGGGGTGGAGGTGCACAGTGCCGCCGATGGCACTGCCGCCGATCAACTGCTTGCGAAGGGCCTGCGTCCGCAGATCATCTTCTGCGACCTGCGCTTGCCGGGTAAGGAAGACGGCCTGCAACTGCTGGAGCGCTGGCAGGTCAGCCATCCGGACGCCCATGCGGTGTTGCTCACGGGCGATCGCAACTCCGACGCCCTTGCGCGCGCTGAGGAAGCTGGCTACCTGCTGCTGGCCAAGCCGATGGACCCGAATATGCTGCGCGTGCTGCTCAAACGCTGGCTGCGCGGGCGCGCAGCCGAGCCGCAGATCGCGTACTGAGGGGAAAGGGCTGGATTGGCGCCGTCGTCGATGGCGGCGCCATGAAGATCAGGCGTCAGGCCGCGCCTGTCAGGCGGAAGCGCTCCATACGCGAGATGATCTGGATACGCGTGCGCACGCCCAGCCGCTGCAGGATCGCCGAGACGTGTTCCTTGACGGTGTTCTCCGTCAGACCCAGCTGGCGAGCGATGGACTTGTTCGGCAGGCCCTCAAGCAGCAGCGCCAGCACCGAGCCCTGACGCGGCGTCAGGCCCAGTTCGGCCGGCGTGATGGGGATGCCGTGCGAGGCACTGCCCTTGCCATTGGCGCCGCCCAGATCATCTTCCGACGGGAACGACGAATCCCCGCCGAAAATGCCGGCCACTGCCTTGGAGAACGCATGCGCATCGGCGTGCTTGCCGATGAAGCCGATGGCGCCCAGGGCCTGTGCCTTGGCGACGATTTCGGGGGTGTTCTCGGCTGACATGAAGGCAAAGCGTGCCTCGGGCAACTTGCCGCGCAGCTCGCGCATGGCATCGAAGCCGGTGCAGTCAGACAGCCAAACGTCGAGCAGCACGACATCCGGCCGGACACCGTCATCGACGAGCGCCAGCGCCTGGCGGCGGCCGATGGCCGCGTGCACCTGGACTTCAGGCAAGGCTTGTGCAAGAAACGTGGTCGTGCCAGACAAGGCGAGAGGGTGGTCGTCGACCACCAGCAGGCTACGCAGCGAGCTCGTCATTCTTATTCCCCGGTGAGGGCAGTGCCCTCTTGTTGTTGTAACGCGTGCCGACCCGGCGCGGGCGGTGGCCGTCAAGCTTGGTGCCGATCAGCCGTCACGGTTATCGACCGCACGATGTTGCAGCGCAGGATGATCGTTGGCGAGATATGCGACGGATCACCGCTGGCAGCACCCCGACCCCCGGGTGCGCGGACAATTATGGGGCCGAGATTATCAGACGGCGGCGCAGCGCGCCAACGTCCCTACGCCCGTTTTTATCGGCACGAGAGGGATTTTGCTGAAGCCCGTCGGCTAAATACCACGCTACCGGTAAAAGCGGGCCTGGCACGGCCATGGGGGCGCCACCCAGGGCGTCGTCCGAGGCATCTCACCGGATTTTCTCGGGGGAGTGCGGCGCACTTGATAAAATGCCGCGATGAAAAACATCGTCATTCTCATTTCCGGACGTGGCTCGAATATGGAAGCCATCGTTCGTGCCTGTCAGACCGAGGGTTGGCCGGGGCGCATTGCCGCCGTGATCTCCAACCGCCCCGACGCCGCTGGCCTCAAATTTGCCGCCTCGCACGGCATCGCCACTGCGGTGGTCGACCACAAGGGCTTTCCCGACCGCGACAGCTTCGACACCGCCCTGGCGCAGGTCATCGACGGGTTCTCGCCCGATCTGGTGGTGCTGGCGGGCTTCATGCGCATCCTGACGCCGGGCTTCGTCAACCATTACGCCGGGCGCATGCTGAACATCCATCCATCGCTGTTGCCGTGCTTCCCCGGCTTGCATACGCATGAGCAGGCACTGGCCATGGGCGTGAAGGTGCATGGCGCAACGGTCCATTTCGTGACTGCCGAGCTGGACCACGGCCCGATCGTGCTGCAGGCCGCCATCGAAGTGCGGCAGGGCGACACGCCGGATTCGCTCGCCGGGCGATTGCTGACGCAGGAGCATGTGATCTATCCGCGTGCCGTACGCTGGTTTGTGGAAGGACGCTTGCGCGTCGAGCAGGGCGTGGTCCGGGTTTCGCCGGATGCGTCGCAACTTGTCATTGGCGCCCGCGCCCAGGAGGCAGCATGAGTCAGGATCGTCAGCGTTCGCGCAACGGCGGTGGTAACAGCGGTGGCGGCAACAAGCGCCCCAGTTCAGGTCACGGCGCGGGCGGCGGTGGGTGGTATCGCGCGCCGCAGGGCAAGCCCCAGCAACGCAGCGCCCCGCGCCCGCGCACGGGTGTGCACGGCAGCCATTTCGAGCACCTGGACAAGGTGCTTGCACGCCTGCTGCACTTTGCGGCACCGGCCGACATGGTCGTTAGCCAGTATTTCCGTGAGCACCACGAACTGGGCCATCGCGAGCGCGGCATCATTGCCGAGGCGGCGTTTGCCGTGCTGCGCCGCAAGGTCGAATTCGGCCAGTTTGCCGAGAGCGGCTCCGGCCCGGCGCGTCGCCGCCTGGTGGTGCTTGGCTTGCTGCAGACCGCTGGCCGCGAGGCCATCGCCCCGTTCCTGACGCCGGTCGAGGTCGAATGGCTGGATCGCTGGGAGCTCCGCGATCGCGCTGCCCTGGCGCCACGCGTGCGCGCCAACCTGCCGGACTGGTTGTTCGACGCGCTGGTCGCGCAGCATGGCGCCGACTTTACCGAGGTACTGGCGCAGGCCTGGCTGACACCGGCGCCGCTGGACTTGCGCGTGAACACGCTCAAGGGCGAACGCGATGCGGTGCTTGCCACCTTGGCCGAGGCCGGTATCGAAGGCGCGGCTGCGCCGTTGTCGCCGGTGGGCATCCGCCTGGCGGGCAAGCCAGCGCTGAACAAGCTCGACATCTTCACCAACGGCACGGTCGAGGTGCAGGACGAGGGCAGCCAGCTGCTGTGCCAACTCCTGGCGCCCAAGCGCGGCGAGATGGTGGTGGACTTCTGCGCGGGCGCGGGTGGCAAGACGCTGGCGATTGGTGCGGCGATGCGCTCGACTGGGCGGCTGTATGCCTTCGACGTGTCGGAAAAACGCCTGTCCAACCTGGGCCCGCGCTTGGCGCGCAGTGGCCTGTCGAACGTGCATCCGAGCCGCATCGACAGCGAGCACGATGCCAAGATCAAGCGCCTGGCCGGCAAGATCGACCGCGTGCTGGTCGACGCGCCGTGCAGTGGACTGGGCACGCTGCGCCGCAATCCGGATCTGAAATGGCGCCAATCTGCGCAGGCCGTGGAAGAGATGTCGACCAAGCAGCAGTCGATCCTCGCCTCGGCGGCGCGGCTGCTCAAACCGGGCGGTCGCCTTGTCTACGCAACGTGCAGCGTGCTGGCGCGCGAGAACCAGCAGGTGGTCGAGCAGTTCCTGGCCGCCCATGAAGACTTCGTGCTCGTGCCCGCCGGCGAAGTGCTGGCTGCGCAGAAGATCGCGCTGGAGATGGGCCCGTACCTGGAGCTGTATCCGCACGTGCATCAGACCGACGGCTTCTTCGCGGCCGTGCTGGAGCGCCGCGCATGATATTGCGCCTGGGGTTGCTGTTGGCCACCGTGTTGGCCTTCAGCGCGGGCGGCATTGCACAGGCACGCAACACGCCGCCGGTGCAGCCCGCCAAGGGCACGGTGCAGGCCTACCTGCTCTCGAACAAGGCGATCACGCGGGCGCTGCTGGCCGCGCATCAGCGTGGCGTGGATGTGCGCGTGCTGGCCGACCGTGAGCAGATGATGCGTTCGAACGGCAGCCGAGTC
>NZ_JAELUI010000249.1 GCF_016429285.1 Ralstonia sp. ASV6 | reverse complement strand
ACGATGTTGGTGAGGATGATGGAGCCGAGCGCGAACCAGAATGCGCTGGAAGTGAGCGCCATAGTGTTCCCGAAGATGTCCTTGTGGTTTGGCGTGAAATACGCCAGTGACTTGCTTGCTTATACACATGTCGTGCCGGCATCGCACGCTGCGTCGCGTACAAACAAAAACGGGAGCCGAAGCCCCCGTTCTCGCACAACCTCAAACCTTGCCGATTACAGCATCGCCTTCAGCAGACGCGCCATTTCCGACGGGTTCTTGGTGGTCTTGATGCCGCATTCTTCCATGATGTCCAGCTTCGCTTGCGCGGTGTCGGCACCGCCCGAGATCAGCGCGCCGGCGTGGCCCATGCGCTTGCCCGGAGGCGCGGTCACGCCAGCGATGAAGCCAACCACCGGCTTCTTCATGTTGTCCTTGATCCAGTAAGCCGCGTTGGCTTCGTCCGGGCCGCCGATCTCACCGATCATGACCACGGCGTCCGTTTCCGGATCGTCGTTGAACATCTTCATCACGTCGATGTGCTTCAGGCCGTTGATCGGGTCGCCGCCGATACCGACTGCCGACGATTGGCCCAGGCCCAGCGCGGTCAGCTGACCCACGGCTTCGTACGTCAGCGTGCCCGAGCGCGACACCACGCCGATACGGCCCTTGCGGTGGATGTGACCCGGCATGATGCCGATCTTGATTTCGTCCGGCGTGATCAGGCCCGGGCAGTTCGGGCCCAGCAGCAGCGTCTTGCTGCCGGCCTTACGCATCTTGTCCTTGACCATCATCATGTCGCGCACAGGGATGCCTTCGGTGATGCAAACCACCAGATCCAGTTCGGCTTCAACGGCTTCCCAGATCGCATCAGCAGCGCCTGCGGGCGGCACGTAGATCACCGACACGGTTGCGCCGGTTTGCGCCTTGGCGTCCTTGACGGTGGCGTAGATGGGGATGCCTTCGAAGTCTTCTCCGGCCTTCTTCGGGTTCACGCCGGCCACGAAGGCGGCCTTGCCGTTGGCGTAGTCGCGGCAGCCGCGGGTGTGGAACTGGCCGGTCTTACCGGTGATCCCCTGGGTGATGACCTTGGTGTCTTTGTTGATCAGAATCGACATGCTGTAATCCTTTTTGGCCTTTTGGCAGCGAGTTGCCTCAATGAGCGCAACTCGCGTTCGCGTATGGTTGGTTCAGCGGGCGGCTTACTTGCCGGCGGCTGCGGCCACGACCTTCTCGGCGGCCTCTGCCATCGTGTCAGCGGCGATGATCGGCAGACCCGAGTCAGCCAGCATCTTCTTGCCGAGATCTTCGTTCGTGCCCTTCATGCGTACAACCAGCGGCACCGACAGCGACACAGCCTTGGCTGCGGCGATCACGCCTTCGGCGATCACGTCGCAACGCATGATGCCGCCGAAGATGTTGACTAGGATGGCCTTCACGTCCGGGTTCTTCAGCATCAGCTTGAAGGCTTCGGTCACCTTCTCGGTGGTGGCACCGCCGCCCACGTCGAGGAAGTTGGCCGGCTCGCCGCCGAACAGCTTGATGGTGTCCATCGTGGCCATGGCCAGACCGGCGCCGTTCACCAGGCAGCCGATGTTGCCATCCAGCGAGATGTAGGCCAGGTCGAACTTCGACGCTTCGATTTCGGCCGGATCTTCTTCATCCAGATCGCGGTAAGCCACGATTTCCGGGTGACGGAACAGCGCGTTCGAGTCGAAGTTGAACTTGGCGTCCAGCGCGATGACCTTGCCGTCGCCGGTCAGGATCAGCGGGTTGATTTCGGCTTGCGAAGCGTCGGTTTCCCAGAACGCTTTGTACAGGCCTTGCAGGGCTTGGCGGGCTTGCGCGATCGAAGCATCCGGCACGCCGATCTTGCGGGCGATGTCGTCAGCGTCAGCGTCGGTCAGGCCGGTCGACGGTTCGATGATCAGCGTGTGGATCTTTTCCGGGTGCGATTCAGCGACTTCTTCGATGTCCATGCCGCCTTCGCTCGAGGCCATCAGCGCGACCTTTTGCGACACACGATCCACCACCAGCGACACGTACAGTTCCTTCTTGATGTCCGCGCCTTCTTCGATCAGCAGGCGCTTGACCAGCTTGCCTTCCGGGCCGGTCTGGTGCGTCACCAGGGTCATACCCAGGATGCTGCTGGCGTATTCCTTGACCTGGTCCATGCTCTTGGCAACCTTCACGCCGCCGCCCTTGCCACGGCCGCCCGCATGAATCTGTGCCTTCACGACCCACACCGGGCCGCCCAGGGTTTCAGCAGCCTTGATAGCTTCTTCGACCGAGAAGGCCGGAATGCCGCGCGGAACCGGCACATTGTATTTGCGCAGGATTTCCTTGCCTTGGTACTCATGGATATTCATGCGTGTTTCCTTTGCTAGGCAGAGTGAGTGTGATGAATGTTAAGGATCGAAAAAAGCGCGCGAGCAGCGCAACGCCCTTCAGGACGAGGGCTCTGGCGACAGCTCGGTGCGTGGCGGTTGGATCTTGGCTTCAGGCTGGTAGGCGTACCAGCGCGGATAATGCTTGCGGACCACCTCGCCCTCGAGATGCAGGGCATGGCAGCCGTGGAGTTGGTAAGGCGGCTTTTCGCCGGGCTCGATCGGTCGGAGGTCGTTGGAGTTGTCGCGCACCGGAAAGACATCGCCCGCAAACGCCTGGATAGCGGCGGTCGGCAGCACGCCGCACAGCTCGGTCAGGTGCGTACAGCCTGCCACGCCGCCAAGTCTCTCACGCGAGGCCTTTCGAAAACCCTTCATCAGGTTCAGGCCGATGAGCTTGCGGTAGGCCGGGCCGATCGTGTCGCAATGTGTGGGGTACGGCACCCAGTCGGAGCACGCTTCGGCGTCGACGACGTTCATGCGGGTATCGATGGTCACGCGCAGCCACAGGTCATGCAGCGGCTGGCCTTCGGGGCGGACGCCGCCGCTGGCCAACGGGATATCGCGAGGCTTGGTGTCGGTCAGGCGCGCTTCGATGTCCCACAGACCGTCTTCCCGCAAATAGGCCTCCACCGTGATGGCACGGCGGTGGCGCATGACGCGCGGGACGGGAGCAGACAGAGGCATGGACCAGACAGACCGATAGGACCGATGAAGGCGGCGCACGCGGATCTCGCGCATCGCCTACGGGACGTATGTAGCAGCGCATCAGCCACCACACACGAACACAACCGCCTCGCCACCGAAGTAGAAGACGGTATCAAAGCCGTGGATTTTAACACGTCGTTACGACTGTACTGCGTCGTATGCTGCAATGCGGTGCCGGAAGGGTTGCAACGACCGATCAGGGTGCAACCCCTTGGATCGGCACGCAAACGAATTGTCCGCGCAAATTGTTGGGAGATCGCCGACGTTCAGTCGGATTCGTCACCTTCGCCCAGCAATTCGTCTGCGCCCGAGATGATGCGCGAGACTACCGAACGGGAGAATCCGCGCGCCATCATGTAGCGGACTTGCTTGGCGCGTTCGGCCAGATCGGCCGGTGGGCGGCCGAAGCGCTTGTCCCAGAGTGCCTTGGCTCGTGCCACCTCGGTACCTTGCAGTTGGGCCCTCACCTCGCCCAGCGTTTCTTCGCCGAGCTGATGCGTTTTCAGTTCCTGCATCAACCGGGCTGTGCCATAGCGGCCAGCGCGTCGGTGCACCACGCTTTCCGCGAAGCGCGCATTGGACAGCCAGTTCTCACCCTCCAACCAATCCAGCAGCGCGTCCACCTCCTCTGCAGATTCGGCGTGCGGCGCCAGCTTGCGGCGCAGTTCGGCACGGCTATGCTCGCGCCGGGACAAATAGCCCAGCGCGCGCGCCTTGAGTGATAGCGGTTGACGCGGCAACGGCATGTGGTTTCACGCCCCAAAGAAAAACGCCCGCCGTTGGGGGACGGCAGGCGTATGAAGCTCGATAGAGCCGCCGATCTGCGCCGGCGGCCAACCCAATTACTCTTCCTCAACCTCGACTGCGGCCGCCACGACTGCGCTCATCGGGGTCACGCCCAGCGCTTCGCGGACCTTGTTCTCGATGTCGCGGGCCAGGTCGGGGTTCTCGCGCAGGTATTCGCGGCAGTTGTCACGGCCCTGGCCGATGCGCTCGCCGCCGTAGCTGTACCAGGCACCGGACTTCTCAACAATCTTGGCCTCAACGCCCAGGTCGATGATTTCGCCCTCGCGCGACACGCCCTGGCCGTAGAGGATGTCGAA
>NZ_JAELUI010000248.1 GCF_016429285.1 Ralstonia sp. ASV6 | reverse complement strand
CGTCTGGCTCTTGTCCGTGGTGTTCCGGGTCGGCGGCTGGCCTAGCTTATTGCGGCAGCTTGGCGATCTTATCCAGCAACTCTTCAGCCTTGACCGGCTTGACGATGTAGTCCGACGCGCCCTGGCGCATGCCCCACACGCGGTCGGTCTCCAGCCCCTTGGTAGTGCACATGATCACGGGGATGTCTTGGAAACGCTCGTCCTTCTTGATCGCACGGGTGGCCTGGTAGCCGTTCTGGCCGGGCATCACCACGTCCATCAGGATCAGGTCAAAGGCTTCGGCTTCGAGCTTGGTCATGGCCTGCTCGCTATCGGCCGCAACCGTCACCTTGAAACCGCCCTTGCCGAGGATCTCCGACAGGTGCAGCGCTTCGGTCGGGGAATCATCGACCACCAACACTTTCTTGATTGCCATACAAACAGTCCTTCGATTAGAGAGGTGCCGTCATTGCGCAGCGCCACGAGACTCGCTCGCCGCCGGCAGATGGGTCTGGACCGCCTCCAGCAGCGCTTCCTTGGAGAAAGGCTTGGCGAGATGGTCCACCGCCCCGACCGACCGGCCGCGCGCGCGGTCAAAGATACCGTCGCGCGAAGACAGCATGATCACAGGCGTGGCATGAAACTTCGGGCTTTTCTTGATGAGCGCGCAGGTCTGATAGCCGTCCACATTCGGCATCAGGATGTCGCAGAACACGAGATCGGGCTTCAGATCGCCAACTTTGGCCAAGGCGTCAAAACCGTCCTCGGCCAGTACGACCTGGCAACCGGCCTGGGTCAGGTAAATCTGCGCGGTACGGCGGATGGTGCTGGAGTCATCGATGACCAGCACTTTGCAGCCCGAAAGGGGTGAAGGGGAATTCGCCAGCGGGGAACTCGCCAGCGGTTGGGATTCGGTCAGTTGTTCCACCCGCGCGGATTGCATCTTGTTCTCGCCTACGCGACTACGGCGACCACGGGTCGCCACGACATTCTGACCGGATGGATCGCGGCAAATCGACGCGCGGCGTGCCCCAAAAGTGCTGCAAGGGCCCACGCTGGCGACGACTTCAAAACTACGCCCCCCGGCCCGCTTATGAAGTGTGAAGCTCAGAATTTGACGAAGTGTGACAAGTCACCCATCTGCCGTCAATGATGCCATCAATGGCGCCGGCCCTTAGCCGAGCGCCTGTGGCATGGAAGCGACGAGCCTGTTCATCGAACCGTCACTTCCTGATATTTGGCTGTCGGCAAGAGGGCAACCGCTCACTTGCCGACCAGAGACAGGTCAGATCCGGCTCAGATCTGCACCATTTCGAAGTCTTCCTTGCGCGCACCGCACTCGGGGCACGTCCAGTTGATGGGCACGTCTTCCCACTTCGTGCCGGGCGCGATGCCGTCATCCGGCGCGCCTTGTTCTTCGTCGTAGATCCAGCCGCAAATCAGGCACATCCACGTCTTGAGTTCGGTATTGGTATCGCTCATAGGGTAAAGCTTCGGTGGGTTCCGTCTATTAAAATGGCAGGCCAGATGGTACCGAATCACGCCCGTGCGCGCCAGAACAGGCGCCGGACAAGCAACGTGTTTGACTGCATCCAACATGGATCTGCGTCAAACCACCGCATAATCGCCGCAAAACCGCCTTTAAACCGTGCCGCAGCGTTGTTCTGTGCGGCACCTCTTTCCTTCAACTGCATCCATGTCGACCTCCTCCCGCAGCGCTGCCCTGTTTGAACGTGCCCAGAAGACCATCCCCGGCGGTGTGAACTCGCCGGTACGCGCCTTCCGTTCGGTGGGCGGCACGCCGCGCTTCATTGCCAAGGCAGCCGGCCCTTACCTGTGGGATGCCGATGGCACCCGCTATATCGACTACGTGGGCTCGTGGGGCCCAATGATCGTTGGCCACGCACATCCGGACGTCGTACGCGCCGTGCAGGAGGTGGCTGCCGACAGCTTCTCGTTTGGCGCCCCGACCGAGGCCGAAGTCGTCATGGCCGAGGAAATCTGCAAGCTCGTGCCGTCGATCGAGCAGGTGCGGCTGGTGTCGTCAGGCACCGAGGCCACGATGAGCGCGCTGCGCCTGGCGCGCGGCTTTACGGGGCGTGACCTGATCGTCAAATTCGAGGGCTGCTATCACGGCCACGCCGATAGCCTGCTGGTCAAAGCTGGCTCGGGCCTGCTGACGTTTGCCGATACGACGCAGAACGCGCCCTCCTCCGCCGGTGTGCCCGAAGACGTGGTCAAGCACACGATGGTGCTGCCCTACAACGACGTCGACGCGCTGCGCGAGGCCTTTGCGCGCCACGGCAAAGACATCGCCGCCGTGATCGTCGAGCCGGTGGCCGGCAACATGAACCTGGTGCGAGGCAGCGCCGAGTTCCACCAGGCCATGCGCTCGCTGTGTACCGAGCACGGCGCTGTGCTGATCTTCGACGAGGTGATGACGGGCTTCCGCGTGGCGCTGGGTTGTGCGCAGTCGCTGTACGGCATCACGCCGGACCTGACGTGCCTGGGCAAAGTCATCGGTGGCGGCATGCCGGCCGCAGCCTTTGGCGGCCGCCGCGACATCATGGGCTTCCTCGCGCCGCTGGGCAGCGTGTATCAAGCGGGGACGCTCTCGGGTAACCCGCTGGCGGTGGCAGCCGGGCTCACCACGCTGCGCCTGATTGCGGCTGATGGCTTCCATGATCGGCTGGCTGCGCAGACGCGCAAGCTGGTGGATGGGCTGTCCGAGATTGCCCGCGAAGCTGGTGTGCCATTTGCCGCTGACAGCGTCGGCGGTATGTTCGGGATCTACTTCCGTGAAGGCGTGCCAACCAGCTTTGCTGAAGTGACCAAGAGCGATGTTGGGCGCTTCAATGCGTTCTTCCATGCCATGTTGGCTGAGGGCGTGTATCTGGCGCCTTCCGCGTTTGAGGCTGGATTTGTGTCTGCCACGCACGATGATGCGATTCTGGATGCAACGTTTGCTGCGGCTCGGAAGGCGTTTAAGGCTGTTTGATTGTTTGTTGATGGTTGGGCCTTGGTGGTTCACCCCTGTTTCATCCCCTGCCGGGGCTGACTCACTTTCTTTGTCTTGCCAAAGAAAGTAAGCAAAGAAAGGCGCGCCCGATGCGGCGAAAGATTCCTTGAATTTATGTCGCAAGGAGGGAGAGGAGGCAAACTCGCTACGCTCAAACAGCCTCCTCTCTTTTTCCTCCTTGCAACAGAAATTCAAGGCACCGCATAGGGCAGGGAAAGTCAAAGGCAAAAAGACAAACCATCTGGGCGCCAGCCGAAACGACAAAGGCCAACCTCGCGAGGGGTTGGCCTTTGTCTTTTGACGTTAGGCCCTTGATGGCGCCTTGGATTTTTGTAAGCGGGCGGAAAAAAGAGGGAGGCCTGTCTGAGCGCAGCGAGTTTGCCTCCCTCTCCGCCCGGTTACAAAAATCCAAGGGGAAGTCGCCATCTCGGGCGCGCCTTTCTTTTGCTTACTTTTCTTTGGCAAGACAAAGAAAAGTGAGTCGGCCCCGGCAGGGGACGATACCGGGGATGGACCACCAGCAAAAAAACTCAAACCCGCCCAACCGCCTCTACCAACTCCCGCCCCAGCGCCTCAGAAGCCGCCACCATAGGTGCCCGCAGCACATTCTTCACCTGCCCCTCGGCAGCCAGCCAAGCCTTCAACGGCCCAGGATTGGTCGCAGCAAACAACAACCGAATCACCGGCGCCAGCGCATGATGCAACCGCCGCGCGTCATTCAGCCGCTGCTCCTGCACCGCCCGCACCATCTCCACAAACAGCTCCGTGCGGACGTGCGCGGCCGCGATGATGGCCCCGACGCCGCCCGCGCACAGCGTGCCGAACACCTGCGCATCTTCCCCTGCCAGCACCTGCAACCGCCCATCGGCGATCACGCGTTGGGTCTTGTCCGCGTCTCCACCGCAATCCTTGATGCCATGAATGTTGGGATGCGCGGCAAGTGCGAGCAGCGTTTCGGCGTCGATGCTCGCACCCGTGCGATACGGAATGTCGTATAGCAGCACTGGCACGGGCGAGGCGTCGGCCAGGGCAGTGAAGTACTCGATGATCCCGTCCTGCGACGGGCGGATGTAGGAAGGTGCTGGGATCAGAAACGCAGCAGGCTGGTGCTCGGCGAGCCTGAGCACGCGCTCACGCACGGGCGCCAGGGCGCTGCCCGAGACGCCCATCACGACAGGCAGCCCATCGGCAGCGGCGCGTACCGTATCGAGCACGTCGGCCTGCTCTTGATCGGAGAGCGCGGCAGCCTCACCCGTACTGCCGCAGGCCACAAAACCAGCAACACCCTGCGCGCGATATCGCGCCACTAATGTATAC
>NZ_JAELUI010000247.1 GCF_016429285.1 Ralstonia sp. ASV6 | reverse complement strand
GACGCTGCTCAGTGCGGCGGCGTACGCATCGCTTTGCAGGCCCGAGGCGAGAGCGGCGGCCGCGGGCGCGGTGTACTGCGCAAAGACGACGTCATAGCCGGACTGCACGAGCTTCACGCTGTTCTGTGTGACGCATGTGTCCACCTGGGCGCAGTCGACCAGCGTGTCGAGGTTGCCGGCCTGTTGGTCGGCCTTGAGCAGCGCGGGCAGCACGGCCGAGCTGACGGCTGCGCCCAGGCGCTGCGTGGTGCCGGCGGCCTTGGCGGCGCTGCGCGCGTAGCTGAAGACGGTCGGGGCGGCCAGCGTGACGACGGTGTCGTCGGTTACGCCGTGTCGGTTCTGCCAGGCGCCCGACAGCACGGTGGCCCAGCTCGGCGTATCCAACGGCGGTTGCGCGGTGGTTGTGCCCAGCGTGCCGCCGGTCGAGGCGGGCATCACGGACAGCGTGCCCAGGTTCGGCAGGCTGCGCTGCAGCAGCGCGCTCTGCACCTGCGCATAGGTCGCGCCATCCACGCCCACCACCAGCACTTTCTTGCTGGCGCTGGTGGACGGCACATTCGTGCCGCCAGGGTTGGCGACGGGCGCGCTGTCGCTGCCCCCGCCACAGGCCGCCAGCGTGGCGGCCACGGTTGCGCCCAGCGCGGCCGTGAGCAGGCGGCGGGCAGGTTGGTTCGAAGCCATGTCGGTTTTCCTCGGTCTGTGTGCGCGGCGCGCGGGCGCGGGCCGCTCTGATTGCGCTCCCCCGCAATGCGACCGAAGAGTAGGGACGGGGCCTGTCGCTCAGGTGACAGGCGCGGCAAGAATACTGATGCCGCTATTCGGATTTCTTGAGTGCACGAGGAATCATCGGAAGCCGATGCGGTGCATCTGCGCACCAGTGCAGTGCGCGCCACACATACCCCTACTGCAGATGAGGTGAGGTCTATTGATCTTGTGAAGGTGATAGAAAGAATTATTCTGAAAATGTGTCCATTGCGACGCCACACGCGAGTCCCGACGGCCCTTTGTACAGACTGGGATGGCGGGCTTGCGGCGCTGCATTCCGATTGCAAAAAAGCCCCCGAAACCCCATCTGTCAAGACTAGGCAAATTCGATTGGCCCACTATACTTAGCGCCAATCCCGGGGTGACACACTAGATGTAGTGGTGAATTTCCGGGATTCTCATTTCGGCGCCCGCGCGGGGGCGAGCGTACGGCGGGTCAAGCCGGCGCTTGGGGGCCGAGGAAAGGCAAGGGCCTTTTCCGTCTCTTTTTCTCTGCGCGGCGCAAGGGTTTGCCAAGGGTTCATCACCCCAGGCGAGCCGCCAATCGAACGGTTCAACAGGAGTCCTTATGCAAACGGCCCAATCCGAAATTCACTCCGGCACCGCCAATCCTTCCCAATTTGCGCAAAGTGCTGGCGGCACGGCCGTGGCCCCCGGCACCGGCTACGCTGACTACAAGATCATCCGCCGTAACGGTGCGGTGGTTGGTTTCGAGCCCTCCAAGATTGCTGTGGCGATGACCAAGGCCTTCCTCGCCGTGAATGGCGGGCAGGGCGCTGCTTCCGCGCGTGTGCGCGAGCTGGTCGACCAACAGACGCAGAACGTGGTGCGCGCCCTGCTGCGCAGCCGCCCGAACGGTGGCACGTTCCACATCGAAGACGTGCAGGACCAGGTGGAACTGGCCCTGATGCGCTCGGGCGAACACGACGTGGCCCGCGCCTACGTGCTGTACCGCGAGCGCCGCGCCCAGGAGCGCGCACAGGCCGGCGAAACGCAGCAGCAACCGGCCTTCATCGGCCTGAACGTGACCGACGGCGGCATCACCCGCCCGCTGGACATGGTGGCGCTGCGCAACGTGATCGTCTCGGCCTGCGAAGGTCTGGGCGACGCAGTGGACCCGGAGCCGATCCTCAAGGAAACGGTCAAGAACCTGTATGAAGGCGTGCCGATGAGCCAGGTGTACGACTCGGCCATCCTGGCCTCGCGTACCCTGATCGAAAAGGACCCGGCGTACAGCCAGGTCACCGCGCGCATCCTGATGCATACGATCCGCCGCGAGATCCTCGGCGAAGAAGTCACGCAAGCGGAAATGAGCGCGCGTTATGTCGACTACTTCCCGCAGTTCATCAAGCGCGGCATCAACGCCGAGCTGCTCGACGACAAGCTGGCCCAGTTCGACCTGGTGAGGCTGGGCGCGGCGCTGGACGCCTCGCGCGACTTCCAGTTCAACTACCTCGGCCTGCAGACGCTGTACGACCGCTACTTCCTGCACATCAACGAAACCCGCATCGAGATGCCGCAGGCATTCTTCATGCGCGTGGCGATGGGCCTGGCCCTGAACGAAATCGACCGCGAAGCCCGCGCCATCGAGTTCTATCAACTGCTGTCGTCGTTTGACTTCATGTCGTCGACGCCGACGCTGTTCAACTCGGGCACGCGCCGTTCGCAGCTGTCGTCGTGCTACCTGACCACCGTGTCGGATGATCTGGACGGCATTTACGAAGCGCTGAAGGAAAACGCGCTGCTCTCCAAGTTCGCCGGCGGCCTGGGCAACGACTGGACCAACGTGCGCGCACTCGGCTCGCACATCAAGGGTACGAACGGTAAGAGCCAAGGCGTGGTGCCGTTCCTGAAGGTGGTCAACGACACGGCTGTCGCAGTCAACCAAGGCGGCAAGCGCAAGGGCGCCGTCTGCGCGTACCTGGAAACGTGGCACCTGGATATCGAAGAATTCCTGGAGCTGCGCAAGAACACCGGCGACGACCGCCGCCGCACGCACGACATGAACACGGCCAACTGGATTCCGGACCTGTTCATGAAGCGTGTGATGGAAGGCGGCGAGTGGACGCTGTTCTCGCCGTCCACCTGCCCGGACCTGCATGACAAGGTCGGCAAGGCATTCGAGCAGGCCTATCTGGGCTACGAAGACAAGGTCGCGCGCGGCGAGATCAAGCTCTTCAAGAAGATGCCGGCGCTGCAACTGTGGCGCAAGATGCTGGGCATGCTGTTCGAAACCGGCCACCCGTGGATCACGTTCAAGGATCCGTGCAACATCCGCAGCCCGCAGCAGCACGTGGGCGTGGTGCACAGCTCCAACCTGTGCACGGAAATCACGCTGAACACCAACGACAGCGAAATCGCCGTCTGCAACCTGGGTTCGGTGAACCTGGTCGCTCACCTGGTCAAGCAGGCCGACGGTAGCGTGGTGCTGGATCACGAGAAGCTGAAGAAGACCGTGCGCACCGCCATGCGCATGCTCGACAACGTGATCGACATCAACTATTACGCCGTCAAGAAGGCACGTGATTCGAACCTGCGCCACCGTCCGGTCGGCATGGGCATCATGGGCTTCC
Source organism: Ralstonia sp. ASV6 (assembly GCF_016429285.1). GTDB lineage: Bacteria > Pseudomonadota > Gammaproteobacteria > Burkholderiales > Burkholderiaceae > Ralstonia > Ralstonia flaminis. The sequence continues at coordinate 980 of NZ_JAELUI010000247.1, read as the reverse complement.
AGGACGCGCTGCATGTGCTGCGCATTCCGTACGCCAGCGAAGGTGCCGTGCAGTTTGCCGACACCTCGATGGAAGCGGTCTGCTACTACGCCTACTGGGCATCGACCGAACTGGCCGAAGAGCGTGGCCGCTACAGCAGCTACAAGGGCTCGCTGTGGGATCGTGGCATCCTGCCGCAAGACTCGCTCAAGCTGCTGGCCGAAGAGCGCGGTGGCTATCTGGAAACGGATATGTCGTCGACGATGGACTGGGACAGCCTGCGCGGCCGCATCAAGCAGTACGGCATGCGCAACTCGAACTGCGTGGCGATCGCCCCGACGGCCACCATCTCGAACATCATCGGCGTGTCGGCCTGTATCGAGCCGACGTACCAGAACCTGTACGTCAAGTCGAACCTGTCGGGCGAGTTCACGGTGGTCAACGACTACCTGGTGCGCGACCTGAAGGCGCGCGGCCTGTGGGACGAAGTGATGGTCGCCGACCTGAAGTATTTCGACGGCTCGCTGGCCCGCATCGACCGCATCCCGCAAGACCTGCGCGACCTGTACGCAACGGCCTTCGAGGTGGAGCCGACGTGGCTGGTGGAAGCGGCCTCGCGTCGCCAGAAGTGGATCGACCAGGCGCAGTCGCTGAACATCTACATGGCCGGCGCGTCGGGCAAGAAGCTGGACGATACCTACAAGCTGGCCTGGCTGCGTGGCCTGAAGACCACGTACTACCTGCGCACGATCGGCGCCACGCACGTCGAGAAGTCGACCGTGTCGCGCGGCACGCTGAACGCCGTGTCGTCGGGTAGCGATGTGGGTGGCGTGTCGGCGGCGGGTGCATCGCAGGCTGCGCCGACCAGCGCGCTGGATGCCGCTGCTGCCACCGCGCAGGCCATGCCGGAAGCCGAAGGCGCCGTGTGCACGATGCGCCCGGGCGACCCCGGTTTCGAAGAGTGCGAAGCCTGCCAATAAAGCACTGAGCGGGCTGTTACC
>NZ_JAELUI010000246.1 GCF_016429285.1 Ralstonia sp. ASV6 | reverse complement strand
GCCCTGTGCCGACCGAATGGTCGCGCGCAAACAAGGGCGGGGCGCCGGTCGATTGCTTTCTGGAAGGCCCGTGCTGGGATGCGCACGGCAACCTCTGGCTGGTCGACATTCCGCATGGCCGCATCCTGCGGGTCTCGCCGCAGGGCGATTGGACTGTGGTGGCCGAATACGATGGTGAACCGAACGGCCTGGCGATGCGCCATGACGGCACGCTGCTGATTGCTGATTATAAGAATGGAGTGCTGTCACTCGATCCGGCTACGGGCGTGGTCAGCCCCTTCCTGACGCGCCGCAACAGCGAGCGCTTCAAAGGCCCGAATGACCTGATCGTCGCCCGCAACGGCGATGTCTATTTCACCGATCAAGGCCAGACCGGCCTGCACGACCCGACCGGCCGCGTGTACCGCCTGCGCACCGATGGCCGGCTCGATTGCCTGCTCACCAACGGACCGAGCCCGAATGGGCTGGTACTCACGCCGGACGAATCTGCGCTGTTCGTTGCCATGACACGCGACAACGCTGTCTGGCGCCTGCCGCTGCTGGCCGACGGCAGTACCAGCAAGGTTGGCCGCTTTGCGCAGTTTTATGGCACCAGCGGCCCCGACGGCATGGCGATGGACGCCGCCGGCAACCTGTTCGTCGCCCATGCCTCGCTGGGCGCAGTCTTCGCGCTCTCCCCGCATGGCGAGCCGCTGGTGCGCATCGCGTCGTGCCGGGGGCGCACCACCACCAATGTCGCGCTGGCACCCGACGGGCAGTCACTCGTCATCACCGAATCCGCCACGGGCACCGTATTGCTGGCCCGTTGGACCGCGCTGTAACACTCCTGAACACGGTTACGCGCGGGGCTGTCCTACTACAGCGCCCACGCGCAATCGCGGGAATTCCGATGGTTCCCTCACGGGCGGTCAACCATGCTGCACTTTCCTGTGCGGTCGTGTAGGACAAGTGCTGTTGCCTTCCTTCCCGACCCTGACAAGCCTGCCGAGGCGGTCAATTTTGTATCTCTTTATAAGACACGTATTGAATAGAGATACATTTTGGTAGGAGGTGTCCTACAAAATCGCCATTCGACTGTAGGAGTGCTCCTACAAAACCAGTCAAAAAGCAGTCGGAACTGTCCTACACGACCTGTAGGACGGGGTAAGAAGTGTCCTACAAACCGTTAACCCGGCATCCGATGCTCACAGTGGCAGAAGTGCGACGCCTTCTTTGTCGAATCTGGTCTTTTTTAGGCAATAATATTGCTTTTTTCAGGCAAAGATTAGGGTAAAACCGTGTCAAACGACCGCTTTAGCGCACGGTCTACCCAGGCTCGTTGTGTCGGCAAGGGCCGTGTTTACAACATTTATTAACAGTTTTGTAGGAAATTGGCTTACAAGAAAATGGCTTACCTCACCCCTCCAAGGTGGGGGTCCCCCCTTCTTTACTTACCCCGGTCGCCAAACCACAATGTGTTCAACAGAAAACAACTTCGCCATGTCTTTGCGACGTGAGTAAGAAGGAGGCGGGAAGTGCCGGTGACGGTACCGACTGCCAGGAACATCCGATCTGTGGGGATTGGTGACCGCCCGGCGAGGGTAGGCGTGAAATACAACAGCGCCACCGGGCAGCACCATGCGGGATCGGATGCAGGTTGTACTTTTACTGCACACGACGGGACATACATGGACACGCAAGACATTGTTTCCGAGATCAGCGAGCTGAATCTCACCTATTTGATGCTTGCCCAGCAGATGCTGGCCAAGGATCGTGATGCCGCACTTTTCCGCCTCGGCATCTCTGAAGAATTGGCAGACATCCTGTTGACGATGTCGCCCGCGCAGATCGTCAAGCTGGCCAGCACGAACATGATGCTGTGCCGCTTCCGCTTCGACGATCACGCCATCCTGGGTCTGGTGACCCAGCCGCACCGTGACAAGGGCCTGCAGCAATCGCAAATGTCGATCCTGCTGGCGCGTCAGGCGGTTGAACAGATCAGCTAAGCCTTTTGCGGCGGATTTTCCGTCGGGTTTAGCGTGATTCGGATGGGTAGCAGAAGCAAAGCGGGAGCAGTGCCATGCGTCATACCAGCGTCATGAATGAAGTTGAGCAGATCCACCTTGCAGCGGAATTGATTTCGCTTGGTGCGCGTCTGCAGTTGCTGGAACAGGAAACCACGCTCAGCCGTGAGCGTCTGGTCAAGCTATACAAGGAAATTCGCGGGGAATCGCCGCCCAAGGGCATGCTGCCCTTCTCGGCAGACTGGTTCCTGACGTGGTCGCCGAACATCCACTCGTCGATCTTCCTGAACATTTACCGTTTTCTGGGTGAGAACAGCCGCAGCACGGGTGTGCGCCGCCTGATCTCGGCCTACAAGCTGTACCAGGAACACATTCACGTTCACGAGCAGGAAGAAGTGCTTTCCATCACCCGTGCGTGGATGATGCTGAAGTTCTTCGAGGGGAAGATGCTGCACACCGTGAAGTGCACGCGCTGCACGGGCCACTTCGTGGCCCACGCAGAAGACCTGCACCATGGTTTTGTGTGCGGCGTATGCCAGCCGCCTTCACGCGCAGGCAAGAAAAAGCGCGTGGCTGGCCAGGTAGATGCGGTCGCAGACAAGACGATCGACGCCTGAGCAGTACGAAACGGGAACGCGGGACACGGGACGCACGGGAATGCCTGCTGGGGAATGACGGGAAATACGGGAACACAACAACAATAGCCGGCCAGTTCGGCACATAACAAGACAGTACAGAGCACAGAACACAGAGCAGGAACAGCACAGGGGCTCAGACAGGACAGAAGGGGAAGGGGGTAGGCCGGTCGCCGCGCAAGCAGCTGACCGGCATTTTTTTTGCCGCCGCGCGTGAAGGAAGGGACGGAAAGCAATTTCCGTCCCTTTTTTCTTTCATTCGGCTTGATTTGCCTCGTTTTTCGGGTCTTTCCGGAGCGGCATGACGCTCAAGCCGCCCGTTTTGATGCCGTTCTTGGTGAAGAGGGGCGCGGCACAACGATTTTCAGTTGTCCTCAAGCGCCCGTCCTTGCAGCAAAACCCGGTGCCAAGCCTTCAGTAAACCGGGGCGATGCCGTTATTCCCCCTTGTATTGATCGCAGGATCGCCAATTCAGGAGTTCGCCCAGTGTTAGTCGCCATCGGTTACATCGTGATTCTCGCCTCGGTGTTCGGCGGCTACATGCTGGCCGGGGGGCACCTCGGGCCCCTGTTCCAGCCGACTGAGCTGCTGATCATCTTCGGTGCCGGCATTGGCGCCTTTGTGGTCGGCAACGACAAGAAGGCCATCAACGCCACGGTCAAGGCCATTCCGGGCTTGTTCAAGGGCTCGAAGTACACCAAGGCGCTCTATATGGAAGTGATGGCGCTGCTGTATGTGGTGCTGTCCAAGATCCGTCGTGAGGGGATGATGTCGATCGAAGCCGACATCGAAGCCCCGCACGAGAGCACGCTGTTTGCCAACTACCCCGCCATTCAGGCTGACCACCACGCGCTGGATTTCATCTGCGATTACCTGCGCCTGATGGTGGGCGGCAACCTGAATCCATTCCAGATCGAAGCGCTGATGGATCAGGAAATCGACACCCACCACCACGAAGCCGAACAACCGGCCCGCATCATCACCAAGGTGGGCGACGCCATGCCGGCCTTCGGCATCGTGGCCGCGGTGATGGGCGTGGTGCACACCATGGGCTCGGTCGGCCTGCCGCCGGCGGAGCTGGGCAAGCTGATCGCCTCGGCGCTGGTCGGCACCTTCCTCGGCATCTTGCTGGCGTACGGCTTCATCGGGCCGCTGGGCTCACTGCTGGAACAGCGCGCCGAAGAATCGACCAAGTTGTTCCAGTGCATCAAGGTGACGCTGCTGGCCAGCATGAACGGTTACGCCCCGGCGATTGCCGTGGAGTTCGGCCGCAAGGTGCTGTTCTCGACCGAGCGCCCCTCGTTTGCCGAGCTGGAAGACCACGTGCGCGGCGCCAAGACGGCCTAGCGATGAACCACGATTTCAAGAGTGCGGCCAATGAGCCGTGCCATTAACGACGCAGTACTGACCGACGGGAACGGACCATGAGCAAGTCCAGCACACCGACCTTCATTGTCATCCGGCGCAACAAGAAGGCCGCACACGGCCACCATGGTGGTGCGTGGAAGATCGCCTACGCCGACTTCGTGACTGCGATGATGGCGTTCTTCCTGCTGATGTGGCTGCTCAGCTCGGTCACCAAGGCCGAGCTGTCGTCGGTGGAAACGTATTTCCGCACGCCGCTGAAGGTGGCGCTGTTTGGCGGCGCCGGTTCGGGCGATCAGTCCAGCATCCTGAACGGCAGCCCGGCGATCAAGCAGAACATGCC
>NZ_JAELUI010000245.1 GCF_016429285.1 Ralstonia sp. ASV6 | reverse complement strand
GATCTACACCATCGCCGATATTGCTGCCGACCCGCATTACCGCGCGCGCGGTGTCATCGAGACCGTGCGTGCGCAATCAGGCATCGATGTGGAGATGCCGGGCGTGGTACCCAAGCTTTCCGGCACGCCCGGTGCGGTACAGGCCAGCGCTCCGCGCCTGGGTCAGCACACGCGCGACGTGCTGCGCAGCCATGGCTTGACCGACGCGCAGATCGATGCGCTGGCCGCACAAGGCGTGATTGCCGAAGCGGCAGGCTAAGGGGCTAGGACCATCCCGCATGTTGTATGGCAAATCGTTGCGGTAATATCGCCGCCAAGGCAGTGAACGCTGCAGAACAAAGCACTCAGGAGACAAGCATGGGGACACGAGGCATCAGCCGCTGGGCAAAATGGATGGGCGCAGCGCTATGCGCGACGAGCCTGCTGGCAGCCAGCCCCGCCGTGTTGGCACAGGGCAAGCTTGAGAAGAGCAAGGTGACCATCGCCGTGGGTGGCAAGGCGTTGTTCTACTACCTGCCGCTGACGATTGCCGAGCGCCTGGGTTACTTCAAGGACGAAGGGTTGGATGTCGAGATCGTCGACTTTGCTGGTGGTGCCAAGGCACTGCAGGCCGTGGTGGGCGGTAGCGCTGATGTGGTGAGCGGCGCCTACGAACACACGCTGGTGCTCCAGGCCAAGGGCCAGATGTACCAGGAGTTCGTGCTGCAAGGCCGCGCCCCGCAGATCGTGCTGGCGGTCAACAACAAGACGATGCCCAACTACAAGTCGATCGCTGACTTGAAGGGCAAGAAGATCGGCGTGACGGCCCCGGGTTCGTCGACCAACATCATGGTCAACTACGTGCTGGCACGCGCTGGCATCAAGCCGAATGAGGTGTCGATCATTGGTGTGGGCCCGAGCAACGGTGCCATTGCGGCCATCCGCGCGGGGCAGATCGACGCGCTGGCCAATCTGGACCCGGTCATGTCGATGCTCACGCAGAAGAACGAAGTGCGCGTCGTTTCCGACACCCGCACGCTGGCCGATACCAAGGCTGTCTTTGGCGGCAACATGCCTGCGGGCTGCCTGTATGCGTCGACCGCGTTCATCCAGAAGAATCCGAACACGACGCAGGCGCTGACCAACGCCATGGTGCGTGCGCTGAAGTGGCTGCAGAAGGCGGGCCCGTCGGACATCGTCAAGACCGTTCCTGAAGCCTATCTGTTGGGGGACCGCGCGCTGTATCTGGCTGCTTGGGACAAGGTGCGCGAGGCCATCTCGCCGGACGGCGCAATGCCCGCCGACGGCCCGACCACGGCGCTGCGTACGCTGTCGGAGTTCGACGCGGAAGTGAAGGGCAAGCAGATCAAGCTGGACCAGACCTTCACCAACACCTTCGTGCAGAAGGCCAACGCCAAGTACCACTAAGTCCAGCAGACTTTCACCCTGCGCCCGGTCTAACCGGGCGCATTGCTTTCTTGGTAGCCATCAGGCAGACACCATGACAACGCCCGCGCTTTCGTTCGACCAGATCACCTGTACCTTCCTTTCACCTGACAAACCGGGCCAGCGCTACACGGCCGTACAGAACACGACGCTGGATATCCAGGCCGGCGAGTTCGTCTCGGTGGTAGGCCCGACCGGCTGTGGCAAATCCACCTTGTTGAATTTGGCGGCAGGGCTGTTGCAGCCATCGTCAGGTCAGGTGCGTGTGTTTGGCGAGCCGCTGGTCGGCATCAACCGCCGCGCTGGCTACATGTTCCAGGCCGAGGCGCTGATGCCGTGGCGCAGCGCACTGGACAACGTGCTGGCCGGGCTGGAATTTCGCGGCACGCCTGACAAGGAGGCGCGCGAACTGGCGATGTCGTGGCTGACGCGCGTAGGCCTGGCCGGATTTGAAGATCGCTATCCGCATCAGCTCTCTGGCGGCATGCGCAAGCGCGTGAGTTTGGCGCAAACGTTGGTGCTCGACCCCGACATCATCCTCATGGACGAGCCGTTCTCTGCGCTGGACATCCAGACGCGCCAGTTGATGGAGAACGAGGTGCTCGACCTCTGGGCCGCCAAACGCAAGGCCGTGCTGTTCATCACACACGACCTGGATGAGGCCATTGCCATGAGCGACCGCGTGGTTGTGCTATCCGCAGGGCCGGGCACGCACCCGATCGGGGAGTTCGTGATCGACCTGCCACGCCCGCGCGATGTGGCCGAGATTCGCGACCAGGCCGGCTTTGTCGATTTGCATTCACGCATTTGGGATGTGCTGCGTGAAGAAGTGCTGAAGGGTTACGCGCAGCATCGCCGCGTGGCCTGAACCGAATTCGATCGATCTCTCTCATGGCTAATCGTCCGCTCTCTTCGTTCACGCTGCGCGCCTGGCAGCTTGGTCTCCTCGTCGTCACGCTGGCCGTGTGGCACTTCGCCACGCGCTCGCAAGATGTCGCGTTCTTCTTCGGTGAACCGCTCATCGTCGCCCAGCGCATCTGGGCGTGGTTTGTGTCTGAAGGCGACATCTACCAGCACCTTGGCGTGACGCTGGCTGAAACCGTGCTGGCTTTCGTCATCGGGACGGCCACCGGCCTGGGCGCCGGGCTGTGGCTGGCGCTGAGTCCCGCGGTGTCTGCGGTGCTCGATCCGTACATCAAGGCCGCCAACTCGATGCCGCGCGTGATCCTGGCGCCCATCTTTGGTGTGTGGTTCGGCCTGGGGATCTGGTCGAAGGTCGCGCTGGCGGTCACGCTGGTGTTCTTCATCGTGTTCTTCAACGTCTACCAGGGCGTGAAGGAGGTGAGCCCCGTGGTGCTGTCCAATGCGCGCATGCTGGGGGCCTCGCAGCGGCAGCTGTTGCGCTTCGTCTATCTGCCGAGCGCGACAAGCTGGGTGTTCTCGTCGCTGCATACGTCAGTGGGTCTGGCGTTTGTGGGGGCGGTGGTGGGCGAATACCTCGGATCTGCGCGCGGCGTCGGTTACTTGATCCTGCAGGCCGAGGGCACGTTCGACATCAATACCGTGTTTGCCGGCATTGTCGTGCTGACAGTGTTTGCGCTGGTGCTCGATTGGTTGGTCGGTCTGGTAGAAAAGCGTTTGATGCGCTGGCAGCCCAAGACCGGCGAGACTGAGAAGCTGTAAGCGAAAAGTTCCGAGCGACTAATCGTCACATCGACCCTGCTCACTGCAGGGTCATGCAACTAGACGGTCGGTCTACTACAATCCAATCCACCATGAGCAAGCACCCCGAACCCGTCACCGCTGAAGGCACCGAAGCCCGGCACGACACCCGCGACCGCATTCTGGACGCCGGCGCCGAGCTGATCCTCGGGCGCGGCTTCTCGGCCGTCGGGTTGGCGGAAATCCTCGGCCGTGCGCAGGTGCCCAAAGGCTCGTTCTATTACTACTTTGGGTCAAAGGAAGACTTTGGCGTTGCCATGCTGGAGCGCTACTTCCAAGACTACGACGCCGGTGTCGTCAGCCTGTTCAACGACTCCCGCCTGACTGCACGCGAGCGGTTGCTGCGCTACTTCACCGCCTGGATTGACCTGCACGAGCGCAGCGCGTGCGAAGTTACCTGCCTGGCCGTCAAGCTGTCGGGGGAGGTGTCGGACTTGTCGGAGCCGATGCGCAAGGTGCTGTCGACAGGGATGACGCGCATGGTGGATCGCATTGCCGACGTGATCGAGACGGGCGTCGCCGATGGTTCGCTCGCACCCGTGAGCGACGCACGCCATCTGGCCGAAGGTCTGTATGCGATGTGGATGGGCGGCGCGCTGCTGGCCAAGGCGCACCGGACGGTTGCGGCGTTCCGGAGCTGCGTGGCGCAAACCGAAATCCTGCTGGCCATGCCGAAACATTGATCGCAACCGAATCCATTGCCGGCGAGGCATGTTCCTCGCCTTTTCTTTGACTCCGGTTCTAGATGACCGGTCGAATAGTAATAAGTATTCTCTCTTTTTTGGAGCTGATATGACCCAACAACTGTTGTCGCCTGTCCAGGTCGGTCGTACGACCCTCGCCAACCGCGTCGTCATGGCACCGCTCACGCGTTCGCGCGCCGGTCAGCCCGGCGACGTGCCGACGGAGCTGAACGTGACCTACTACGCGCAGCGTGCGACGGCTGGCCTGATCGTGACGGAAGCCACGCAAATTTCCCGCCAGGGCCAGGGTTACGCCTGGACGCCGGGCATGTACACCGACGCACAGGAAGCCGGCTGGAAGGCCGTGGTGGATGCCGTGCACGCCAAGGGTGGCCGCATTTCGCAGCAGCTTTGGCACGTGGGCCGCATCTCGAACACGCTGCTGCAAGAAAACGGTCAGGCGCCGGTCGCGCCGTCCGCCATCGTCGCCAAGGGTGCGCAGAGCTTTGTCGTGCACCCTGACGGCACGCCGGGCAACGAGCCCACCAGTGAGCCGCGCGCGCTGGCCACGGAGGAAATCCCGGGCATCATTGCGCAGTACCGTCAGGCC
>NZ_JAELUI010000244.1 GCF_016429285.1 Ralstonia sp. ASV6 | reverse complement strand
AGGGATGATGGTATGGACGGCCGAGCGCAAGAGCGGCAAGCCGGTGAGCGGTTCGTCCGTGAGCTGGACCGACGGCGTGGGTGTGCTCGCCTCCAGCACCACCGATAGCGACGGCACGGCGGATCTGCGCCATGTCTCACCCGAGCGCAGCTACGTGATCGGCAACGACCGCGCGGGCGGCGTGTTCATCTCCGAGAATTTCTATTACGACAGCGAGATCTACAACACCAAGCTGTACGCCTTTACCGATCGCCCGCTGTACCGCCCGGGCGATGAAGTGCGCGTCAAGTTCATCGGCCGCAACTTCAAGAATGCGACCGAATCGACCGTGGCCACTTCGGGCGATATCAAGCTGCAGGTGCTCGACCCGAACGGCGCGCCGGTGGCCACGTCCACCACGCGCCTGGCCGGCGAGACCGGTGCCGACGCGCGCTTTACGCTGCCGTCCAACGCCCCGGCCGGCGGCTACTCGCTGCGCTTCGATTACAACGGCGGCACGTACGGTGGCGCCTTCCGCGTGGCCGAATACATCAAGCCGCACTTTGACGTGAACCTGTCGCTGGACAAGACCAGCTACGGCACGGGTGAGGCGGTCAAGGGCAAGATCAGCCTGCGCTATCCGGACGGTAAGCCGGTCAAGAACGGCAAGGTGTCGGTCAGCCTGCGTGCGCAACAGGTGACGATGGTGGAGGGCGAGTTGCGTTACGCCGGCCTGTTCCCCGTCAAGCTTGAGCAGCAGGAGCTGACTACCGACGGCGATGGCAATGCCAAGCTGGAGCTGCCCGCCGCCAAGGAGCCGAGCCGCTACGTGGTGACGGTGTTTGCCAACGACGGCGCGGCTTACCGGGTGAAGGTCACGCGTGAACTGCTGATCGCGCGTGGTGCCACGCCGTACAAGCTGTCGACCACGTCGAATTTCACGACGCCGGGGCAGGACGTGTCGTTCAACCTGACGCCGATGCCCGTCGTGGGTGGTGCCAGCGGCGGGATCGGTGCCAGCGCTCCGCCCGCCAAGTGGGATCTCGTGCGTTTGGAAACGCGCGCTCGCACTGAAGGCACGTTGTCCCCGGATGCCAAAGGCAATGCGACCTTCCCGGTCAAGTTCGACCAACCCGGTTCGTACACGCTGTCGGTGCGTGATGCTGCTGGCAACCTGCTCGCCGCTGCCAGCCACTGGGTGGCCGGCGACGGCGTGCAGACCGTGCCCGGCAACATCGAAATGGTGTTCGACCGCGATCGCTACCAGATCGGCGACACGGCTGAGGCACTCATCACCTTCCCGCTGCCGGTGGATGACGCGCTGCTCACGCTGGAGCGTGACAAGGTTGAGCGCCACGGGCTGCTCTCCAGCCCTGGTGACTGGCTCAGCCTGAAAAAGGTCACGCCCACGCAGTACCGCGCCCGCATCAAGATCGGCCCCGACTTCGCACCGAACATGACGTTCTCGGTGCTGTACGTACGCGACGGCGACATGGTGTTCCAGAACGCTGGCATCGTCGTTACGCAGCCGACGCTGGACCTGACCGTACACGCCGACAAGGCCGTCTACGCCCCGGGCGAGACCGTCACGCTGGACCTGACCAGCGCGCTGGCGGGCAAGCCGGCGCAGGCCAACCTGACCGTGTCCGTGGTCGACGAGATGATCTATGTGCTGCAACCGGAAGTGGCCCCCAGCATCGTCGATTTCTTCTACCACCCGCGCCGCAACAGTGTGCGCACGACGTCGAGCCAGAGCTTCATCAGCTACGACCTGGCGCTGGCATCGCTGCCGGGCAAGCCAGGTGGCACGTACGGTCGCCACAACGAGCGCGGCGTGAAGGTGCTGGAGCGCCCGCGCCGTGACGAGCAGGACACCGCCGCGTGGGTTGCCAACCTGCAGACCGATGCGGATGGCCGCGCGCGCATGACCTTCAAGATGCCGGACTCGCTGGCACGCTGGCGCATCACCGTGCGCGCCGTGTCGACCACCGGCGCCTCGGACGGCATCGTCGGCCAGCGCACCGCGAGCATCCGCTCCGACAAGCCGCTGTACCTGAAGTGGACCGGCCCGCAGCGCTTCCGCGAGAGCGACAAGCCGCGCCTGGACATGGTCGCCTTCAACCAGACCGACAAGGACATCACCGCCGACTGGATCGTCTCGGGCGCTGGCCTGAACATCAATCAGCGCGTGACGCTCAAGCGCGGTGCCAACTATCTGCGTGCGCCCGTCACAGCGCTGCAGGCGGGCGTCATCAATGCCGAGCTCAAGCAGGGCGATGCGGTGTCGGATCGTCTGCAGACCACGCTCAAGCTGGATGCCACCGGTTGGTTGGCGGACCGCGAAAGCATCGTCCCGCTCACGCAGCTGCAAGGCACGCGCCTGCCGCTGGGCCTGCCTGCCGATGCGCGCGACGTGCGCCTGCGCGTGGTCGGCAACACGGCCAGCCAGTTCGCCCGCGTGGCCGATGACCTGATCGAGTATCCGTACGGTTGCGCCGAGCAGACTGCCAGCCGCCTGATCCCGCTGGCACTTGCCCAGCAGAGCCTGGCCGCCACAGGCACGCGCCTGGGCGATGGCGGCCCGGCGGGCACGCAAGGCGTCGATGCGCTGCTGCGCACGCAGCGTCAGCGTCTGGCACTGCTGGCCGGTACCAACGGCACCTTCGGCTGGTGGGGCGAACTGAGCACCAGCAGCGCGCTGATCACGTCGTATGCGTACTACGCAGATTGGCTCGCCAGCCGCTCGGTCGGCATCAGCCTGCCGGCGGACAACTGGAAGCAGGTGCTCGAAGCCTACAAGCGCACTAGCCAGAATGAGCCGCTGCTGCACCGCGCGCTGGCGCTGTGGTTTGCCAACGAGATGGGCTTGCCGGTGGCAACGCCGCTGTCGGGTGTGGCCAATGAGCTCGCTCGCAACGCCAAGGCCCCGGCCGACGCCGAGCCTGCTGCCGGCGACAGCCTGATCTTCGTGGCGCCGGATTCCACGCGCGGCCGCCAGGTGGCGACGGTACTGACGGCGCAGCTGATGCGCCAGGTTGGTCAGCCGGTGCCGGAAGCGCTGGTCTCGGCAGACATCACCGCCCGCAATGCGCTGGCAGCAGACAACTCGCCGCTGGTGCAGAGTCTGCTGCTGATGGGCGGTGGCCGATCGGCTGCCGACCCGGCACCGCTGCTGGCGCGCGCCAGTGCCGCCATGCCGACGATGGATCGCGCCATCGCACTGGTCTGGCTGCAGAAGAGCCTGGGTGGTCTGCAAGGTGCGAGCGTGGCTGCGATCCAGCCGGCAGTGTCGGCCGGTGGCTGGCAAGCGACGCGTTCGCCGGTGGGGGTGCCGACATGGCGTTGGACGGGTGCCCAGGTGCCCGCCGCGCTGGACCTGACGACCGCACCGTCCGACGTGACCACGCAATCGGCCATCGTGTCGTATCGCAGCCGTGCGCCGGAAGTCTCCAAGCTGCCGATTACAGTGGAGCGCAAGCTGTACCGCCTGGAGCCGATCGATTCCACGCCGACCAAGGCCGACCCGAAGGGGCCCAAGCAGCCGGCAGCTGACACCAACAGCAGCGGCATCGCCTTCAAGGCCAAGCCGGTCAAGCCGGGCGACACGCTCGACAGCAACGCGCTGTATGTCGACGAGGTGGTGCTGACACCGCGCCAGGGTACGTACCGCTACGGCCTGGTCGAAGTGCCGCTGCCGCCGGGCGCCGAGGTGGAAGCCACCACCTGGGGCATCCAGATCGACGGCCTGAAGGGCGAGCCGAACGAAGGCAACGGCCCGCAGCCGTTCGAGCGCAAGGCGGCCTACGAAATGGGTCAGCTGTCGTACAACCAGCCGGTGCCCGCGCTGGAGCGCCCGACCGTGTTGCGTCAGCTGGTGCGTTTCTCGCTGCCGGGCAGTTTTGCGCTGCCGCCGGCGCGCTACTTCCGCATGTATCAGCCGGAAGCCAAGGCGCTGCAGGGCGACGGCAAGACGGCCAGCTATCCGTACAAGGTGGAGTGACGCGGCGATGCGCTCCGGCCTGCTTGCGCGCAGTGTGCTGACCGGCCTGATCTGGGCCGGCGGCGCACTTGCGTCCGCTGGCCACGCCACCGCTGCACCCGCGTCGGAGCCGTTGCGCTATGCCGCCTTGCAAGGCGATGAAGCCAAGCTCTGGCAATTCAGCGCCGATCCAGCTGCCGGCATGCCGCACGCCACCGCGTTGCCGCGCGATGCGGAAACGCCGCTCGGCAGCGTCTGGAAGCTCTTTGTCTACAGCTACCTCGTCTCGCGCCGCATCGACACGCCCGACTACACGTGCCACGGCAACGATGCCGAAGAGGTCTACTGCTGCACGGCTGGCCAGAGCGTCGACCGTGAGCGCGCGCTCATCCAGTCGTGCGGCCGCTATTTCGAACCCGCGCGCCTGGGCCTCGATGGCGCCGACTGGCGCCGGTTCTGGCAGCAAGCCAATGCCCCCACGTGGTTGCGTGACCTGCGCGCCATGCAGCCCACGCGCC
>NZ_JAELUI010000243.1 GCF_016429285.1 Ralstonia sp. ASV6 | reverse complement strand
CGCTGATCCTGTGGGGCCAGCGCGACCGGTGGATCCCGCCCGCGCATGCCGGTGAATTTGCCCACCGCATTCCAGGCGCCACGCTGCGCATGTATCCGGCGCTCGGCCATATCCCGATGGAGGAAGACCCCGTGCGCGTGGGGACCGACCTCTGTGCATTCCTAGACCAGGGCCGCGCAGCAGCGCGCCTTGCAGAAACCACATACCAGGAGAACCGCCCATGATGCCAGTCCGCCGCGACGTGCATCCTCACCTGCCAGCTGATCGCATCAGCAACTGGCACGAGCGAGGCCACCACGTCACCCACTTCCTGAACGCGCTGTCGATCTTCTTCCCGACCGGTGAACGCTTCTTCATGGACAGCGTGCGCAACTACCGGCACTTGGTGACCGACCCCGAACTCAAGCAGGCCGTGGCTGGCTTCATCGGCCAGGAGGCCATGCACACGCGTGAGCACGTGCTGTATAACGACCTGCTCGACCGCGCCGGCCTGCCCGCCAATCGCATTGATCGCTTTGTCGGCAAGTTCCTGAATGTGCTGCGCAAGTACACGCCCAAGTCGCACCAGTTGGCGGTGACAGTGGCGCTGGAGCACTACACGGCCATGCTGGCCAATCAGGTGCTGAGCCATGAGGACGGCCTGGGCCGCAATTCCGAACCCGGCTATCGCCAGGTCTGGCTGTGGCACGCGATGGAAGAGACGGAGCACAAGGCCGTGAGCTACGACGTGTGGAACCTCGCCATCAAGCCAGGGCTGCGTCGCTACATCCTGCGCACCTCGGTGATGCTGACGACCACGGTGCTGTTCTGGTCGATGGTGTTTTACGTGCACCTGCGGCTGATCTTTGCGGATCGCACCTGCAAGAACAAGTTCTTTGGCCTGGGCCGCGCGTTCCACTTCCTGTGGATCCACCCGGCACCGCTGCGCAAGATCATTCCGGAGTTCTTCGATTTCTTCCGGCCATCCTTCCACCCGTGGGATGAGGACAACCGCGCGGCGCTTGAGCGCCTGCCCAAGCTGATCTCGGAGATTGAAGCGTATGCCGCCGCCAATGGCGAGGCGCCGTCGCCGTCGATCCGCCGCAAGCTGTCGGCGGCAAGTGCAGCCGGGTCCTGAGCGGGCATTCAAAACACCTGCGGTACCCACTGCATCAGGATCAAACTAGAAATAGATAAGGCGCGCCCCACGCATGGGCGCGCCGGAGACACTAGCCTTTGTCCGGCGAGTTCGAGGAATTCGGCGACTCGTGCAAATGCTCGATGACCTGCGCCACGCGATCGCCCAGGTACTTGTTGGCGGCGATCTCGAGCGCACGCATCAGCTCGGCCTCGACTGCCACCAGCGCCAATGGGCGGATGCGCCAGATCACGTCGACCAGACGCGGCACATCTTCGACCGGCGGCAGCTGGCCTTCGCCGTACTTGTCGAGTTCGCGCACGACCATGGAGACAAGATCGTCGGCCACGGCCTGCGTATGCGGACGGGCCCGCTCGAGAATGTCGAGCACTTCAACCAACGGGAAACCGGCTTTCGCCATTTGTGCGCCGGCCAGCAACGCCTTGGGGCTGCGGGCCAGATAGCCCAGGCCGTCAGGCTGCAGCATGCCGAGCGATATAGCGCGGGCCAGCGCCTGGCGCGACATGGAACGGCCAAACAGCTTGGCCAGCGCCAGCAGCGAGAAGTGCTTGGGCTGCTCATCCGACCACGGGCTGCTGATGGCGGATTCGAGCCCGAGGATGGAGCGCAGGTCGTGGCCTTCGACGATGGCCTTGAGCAATTCCTGGATGTTGGCGAGCGTGTAGCCGCGCGCCAGCAGGTGATTGATGAGCTTGAGCCGCCCGAGATGCGCCTGCGTGTAGATGCCCACGCGCCCGCGCCGCTCAGGAGGGTCGATCAGGCCGCGGTCCTGGTACGAGCGGACGTTGCGAACAGTGGTCTCGGCCGCGCGCGCGAGCTCATCAATGGTGAATTCGCGGGCAGGCGGCGTAACAGGCGGACCGGCATCGCCGGTTGGTTTGCGGGCAGGCATGCAAAAAATTCTACACGAGCGCGGCAACATAGCCGCGCCGGGTTGCCGGACGTATCCGGTGCTTTTCTCACGACGAGGAGACCGTCGATGTGGGACTTGAACTTGAGCAACCGTAGTTGGGCGCTTCGGGCTGCGGGCGTCCTGTGTGCAGCGCTGCTGTTGCAGAGTTGTGCGAGTGCCGGTGACGGCCATGGCGGCATCGAAGCTGCCAAGGCCAAGCAACTGGAAGACGCGCGCCAGCAGGCACGCGCGCCGTTCCAATCGGGCAACCTCGCCACGCGCGAAGTCCGTCCGACCACGCTGCGCGATTCCGGCCAGCCTGATGCGATCTCGTACCTGCGCCATGTCGACTTCCGCTTTGACGGCGGCGTCGGTTTCCTGGTCGACCAGCTCGCGCTGCGCATGGTGCCGCGCCAGCCGGGCGATCCGGTCTGGCTCGACGATGTGTCGTCGTACACGCTGCAGCCCGTCAGTGGCATGGTGCGCGTGAGCGCCGACAGCATGGCCGCGCTGTTCAACACCGTGGTCTTCGCGCGCGGGCCGGGCAGTGATCCGCCCTTGCGGCGCTTCAGCTTCGCGCTGGATGACGGCGTGCTCGACATGCGCGCCGAGATGCGCCGGCGCGGCGCCTGGGTGCCGATCGAGCTGCGCGGCCCGCTCGTGCTGCGCGATTCGCAGACCATCGTGTTCCGCCCCAACGTGGTCAAGGTGCAGGGCCAGGATGCCGGCGCGCTGATGGGCGCCGCGCATATCGAATTGGCCGATCTGTTACCGGTGTCCACGCCGGCTGTGCAGCTCACCGGCAGCGAGATCGTCATGCAGGTGCCCAAGCTGTTCCCTCCGCCCGCGCTGGATCTGAAGGTCTCCGCCATCCGCGTCACGCGCGACGGGCTCGTCATGCAGATCGGCGACGGCAACCCGCAGATGCCGCCGCTGGCCAACGCCGCGGATGCACAGCGCCCCTACATCCTCTTCCGAGGCGGCGACATCCGCTTCCTGCGCTCAATGCCGATGAACGCGCGCATCGACATCATGGTTGCCGACCCGGCCAAGCCCTTCGTGTTCAACCTGTACCGCTATCGGGATCAGCTCGTTGCCGGGTCGCTGCGCTTCTCGCCGGACGGCAGCATTCGCGTGCTGATGCCGTCATTCGACTCGCTCGCCGTGGCGCGTGCAGGCAAGCCTGCGGCCACCTCCGCCAAACCCGCCGTGCAACTCGCCAAGAGGACCGCGCCATGATCGCCCCCGCCATCGCTCTTGCTGCCCTCACGTTGCGCCTGGCGTTGCTGGCGCTGGGGTTCGCCGGTCTGCTGGCCAGTACGCTCGCGCGTGCGGCCGAGCCTCCCATGGCCAGCGCCCAGCGCAAGGAACTGAGCATGGTCCGCCAGCAGTGGGCCCAGCGTTGCCAGCCGACCTCCGGTGCGGCCAATGCCAACGGCGCCATTGCGGCGCGCGACTCCCGCACCGCGCCGCCTGTGGTGCAGATGCGCGACGTCGATTTCCGCATCACCGGCGACATCGGCTTCCACGTGCACCAGCTCACCGCGCAGCTCGTGCCGCACACGCTCGGCCAGCCGGTCGACATGGACGACCCGAGCCAGTTCGATATCCGCATCCTCGGCGGCGAGGTAACGGTGCCCAAGGCATCGCTCGACGCGCTGTTCAACACGTACCTGCTGGACTACGCGCCGCGCTCGCTCAACGCGCTGTCGCTCACGCCGGGCGATGGCGTACTCGACGTGTCGGGCGGGCTCAAGCTGCGCAATCACTTTCCGGGCGTGTGGCTGCCGTTTGGCATGCGCGGCACCCTCCAGCTCAAGGAATCACGCTACCTCGTCTACACCCCAAGTGAAGCACGCGTGATGGGCATCCAGACACTGGCGATGCTCAAGGGGATGGGGCTGGAGTTGTCGCAGTTGGCGCCGCTCGATCGTGGCGGCGCCAAGCTGGACGGCAACGCCATGGTGCTGGACCAGACTACGGTGTTCCCACCGCCACGCCTGGTGGGTGCGATGAAGACAGCGCGCGTGACACCCGAGGGCCTGGTGCTTGGCTTCGGCCCGGCGCCGTCCATGTGCGCGCCCGCCCCAACCGACGCCGGCAGCCGCATCTGGATCCAGTCCGGTGACTTGAAGATGTACAACGTGCTGGTGACCAATAGCCGCGTGCTCGTCACCGATACATCGACGCGCGGGCCGCTGCGCTTCGACCTGTACCACTACCGCGAGGCCGCCGCGCGCGGCACCACCCGCATGGATGCAGACGGCACGCTGCGCGTCGACCTGGCGCCTGCCGCGGCCGTGCAGTAACGCTGCCCTACTTCAGCAGACAGACCGCGCGCAGCACGGCCTCACCTTCCGTGCTGGGCGCAACGGGCTCCCAGCGGGGGTTGTCGATGTTCTTGGAGAGGATGGTGCCGTGCTGGCTGTCCTGGATCAGCGCGCTGACCGGCAGGATGCGTTCGTTATTGCAGTCGTAGACCGACGTGCGCGAATCGTATTGATACGCGACGCCATCGGCGAGCTTGCGTGGCGTGTCATAGGCGTCGCGCGAGGTGGCGCGCACAGTGCCATCG
>NZ_JAELUI010000242.1 GCF_016429285.1 Ralstonia sp. ASV6 | reverse complement strand
GCGCGTGCTGCCATCCACCGCACGCTGGACTGCCCCGTTGGGAAACCGGGTATCCGTGTGCGCTTCGCGTGTAGTGGCAGCCGGCGGCTTCTTCTCTTTCATGTACAACTCTCCGTGGACCCAGGACACTACACGCGCGGCTTTCTATCGCCGCCCCTGATGGCTAGTCGTCATCGTCACCGTCATAGTCCTCGAGATTCATGTCCTCGTTATCGGACATCTCGGCTTCACTGTCTTCATCGGTCCGACGCAGATCCTCCGGGATATCGAACTTGTACTGCGCGTTGTTTGCCGGAATCTGGACCTTGGTGTACACAGGCGCCGCACCCTCACCAGACGGCTTGTAATACGCCAGCGCCTTGCGCGAGGTCTGACGGGCGACATGCTTGCGATAGTAGGCTTCGTTGACCTCTTTCACACTGGCAACCAAGGGCACCTTGGCCGGAGCGATTCCAGCCGCCCCCGGCTTCACCAGGACCTCCTTGTCGGCGACCGCCAGTTGTTGCGCCTTGTCGCGGCGCGCCTGGCTGCCAAGGGCTTCCGCCCCCAGCGCTGCCGCAGCCTTGGGCGCCGTGGAGACGTCGAGCCGCTCCGTTCCGGCATCGGCGGGAATGCCCCCGACGTAGCCGATGCGCTTGGCATTGGGATGTCGCCGGCGCGACGCACGGGTATATGATTTTTCCTGCTTCAGGAACCCATCAGCGTTTTGCACCACATCGTGGGGCTTGTTGTTGGCATCAACGGGTTTCGGCGCATATTTGCCTGCGCTGATACCCAGCCCCCCAGCCTCGAACGACAGATAGGGGGACTCGGGGCTATCGTCGACGATATGATCAACCGCATTGGCCGCGCCCGTCGGTGCCTGTGCGGTGAACACCGCGGGCTCGCCGCGTTGCAGGTTGCGAATATTGTTCACGCTCATGCCACGATAGACCAGGTCGGCAGGTGCGTTGTCTTCTTGCTTGACCACCGCCGGGGCCTTGATCTGCTTGCCAGCGTGTGCGGCGGGCATTTGTCCTGGCGTGACGCGCGCGCGCCGAGCCGCCCGTGCCTGCTTGCGTGCCTCCTTCGCGCGTCGCGTTCGGATCTCAGTGACATGCGCGTTTTCAAGGCCTTGTTTCTGACAATATGCCAAGAATTCATCTTCACTGAAAACCTTCTCCTTCGGCTTCTTGGCATAGTCATCCGGGACTTGATCAAATGTGCCGTTTTTTTTCCGACGGTATTTCACCATCTGAACTACGGATGTCGCGGCCGGGGCAACCGGCAAATCCACAGGCCCGCTGGCCTGTCTCTGCAGCGCCAAAGCCCCCATCGCGTCCGCTTCCCGCTCGAGCCCGGCATCTTCATTGATGGCGACTTCGCCCTTGCGCTGCACCGTCGCCCTGACCCGCCCCTGCTTCTGCTGCACCACATGCCACGCCTCGTGCGGCAGGTGCCTCTCCTGCCCCGGCGCGAGATGGATATCGCTACCCTGGGCATACGCATGCGCCTGCAGTTGCGCCGGCCTTGCCGAGTTGCGATGCACGCGCACGTCGCTCATATCCAGTCCGGACAGCGACTCGATGCCGCTCTTCAACGCTTGCGGCAAACCGTTGCGGTTGCCGTCCGCCTGCAACTGCGCCAGCCGATCGCGCTGAGCCTGCTGGCGCGGCCCCTCGTCCACTCGACGTTGGACGGCGCCCTCCGGCTCGTGCGTGTCAGGCCTCGCCTGCACGGCCTCTGACTGACTTTCCTTCGGCGCTTTCATGATCCTCTCCAGGGTTCAGGGCTTCTCCGCCTTCGGCTTCAACAACGGAAACAACAGGCTCAGGATCACCGCCACCAGCACGCCAACCAGCAACTGTCGACTCAGCCCCGTATTGGCGATATCCGGATCGCACCGCAACAGCAACCCACCGATGACAAGCGGCACGATGCCGGCCAACAGCAGGTAAAGCTGGTATGGCCGCCCCAGCGCGCGGATGCGGCACGACGTCAGGTAGAGCAGTAGCGACAGCAGCGCATTGCCAAGCAGCAGCCCGAATACGAAGCGCAGCAGCCAGCGCCAGTCGCAGACCAGGTTGCACAGCGAGCTCTCCGTGGGCTCGCCAACCAGCAGCGTGCTGCGCACGGTCTTCTCCACCATGCTGGTCAGCTCGGCGTCCGCTTCGGGCTGCGGCCACAGCACCACGCCGCCAAAGTTATCGTTGAAGTAGGCCATGTCGTCAGCAAACTGCTTCGGTGTGGCACTGCCAACAGACACCAGTGGCAACACGCGCCGCAGGAAAATCGCACGGTTGGTACCCAGCAGCTCCGGCGTAGTCTCAACGCTCTCGATGGTTTCTCGCAGCACCTTCTTGTTGATCTTGCTGGGCTCGGGCAGCAGCACCACGTAGTTGAGCGTGACGTTGGTGTTGCTGCGGTATCCGTTTGCATTGGAGCTGATGCGACCACCCTCGAAATGCGGGGCCTCGGCCTCCACCATCAGATCGAACAGGCGCTCAATCGTCCAGCTTGTCTGCTTCGGTGCCGCGCTCCGGTCCTTGACCGGCCCGATCGGGCTACCCTCGCGCAGCGCCGGAATCAGGTCGCGGCCGTTGATCATCAAGTTCAATGTGTACGGCCGCCCGCCGCGGCGCAACTCAGCAATCAGCGCAGAGAGCAGTTGCCGGCGGAATGCATCAAACACCGCATAGCCGCTATCGCCAGGAGCCGGCAGATTGTCGAGGTACACCGTCAGGCCGTGGCCCAGGTGCTTGTCGCCGGTGAGACCGGGCACGCGGTCTTGCCAGCGCTGGCCGAACGATTCGAGCGGCGTGTCGATCATCTGTACTGCCTGCTTGGCAATCTGCGCTGCAATGCGGGGCTGGTGATCGGCCGGCAAGCGCTGCAGGAACTGCCAATCCTTGCGGTAGATCGTCAGGTCGATCTTGGTACCGAAGCGACGCGCCGCGCGAAAAAACTCGATCTGGCTTTCCTGCGGCTGGAGCGGTGTGACGTTGCCATCGTCGTCAAACGGCTGCGCAAACATGAGCAGTCGGTCATACAGGCTGAAATCGATCTTCGGCCCCTTCTGCGGATCGCTCCAGTTCGGCACCACGCCGATGACCTGCCCGCTCGACGGACCCACCAGGCAATTGCAGCCGGTGCCGGACCAGCCGAGCGCGCTACCGGCTTCCGCGTCGCGCTCCTGTCTGGCCTCGTCGATCAGCCACGTGCGCACGCGCACCGGCAGCAGCGTGACCGGCAGGTCTTGCCACTTGACCTGCGCAGTAGCCGGCAGCGTTGCAGGATTGGACGACGGTGACCCTTGCCACGCAACGGCGCAGCGCTGGCGCCACTGCTCGGCCGTTGGCGAGGCCTGCTTGCCGTCCACCGCTGCCCGATCGGTCAGCGCGGCGGCGTAAGTGCAAACCCGCGCATCGAGGGCTGCTGCGAACAGCGCACGCGTGGGGTATTCCACACCAATGAGCGGCTCCAGCAACGCTGCCAACTGCGTCGCGCCAGCATCGTCCAGCGCATCGAGGGCATCGCCTTCTGAACCGGCGGCAGCTTGAGGTTGCTGGGGCTGGGGCACCGCTGCCGTTGCCGGAGCGGCATTGACCACTGTCACCGCACCGGCCTGCACGCCGGAGGCGGCATCCGTGGCCGGCGCCGCCTCCGCAGCGGCCGGGTGAATCAATTTCAGCACATCGTCGGTCAGCACATAGGTGGTGATCAATCCCCGCTGGGCCAGTGGTGTCTGCGCGGCGGCAACTGGCAGCGTTTCGATCGGCGTCAGTGCGGCGGGAGCGGAAGCCGGCTTGACGGATGGCTTCTGCGATGCACGCGGCTCGATCACGTTCAGCACGAAGCGCTGGCGTAGCGCCTGCCCCGATTGGTCGCGCAGCTCCAGCGTGAACGTCTTGCGGCCTCTCTGGCCGGCAGTACCGGCAACGCTGCCATCCGGCGCCAGCGTGATCCCGTCGGGCAGATCGTGACCAATCTCCGCGAACGTGTAAGGCGGCTGGCCACCGCTTGCCTGGAAGCGGTACAGGTAGGGCTGGTTGACAACCGCGCTCGGCAACGTGGGCACGGTGGTCTTTTGCAGCGTCAGCGGATCGTTGGCCGGCATGCAGGCCCCGGTACGGGCACGTGCTGTATCGACCGTTGGGCAAGCCTGCGTGTCCGCATTCAACAGTGACGGCTTGCCCTTGCCGGTAGCGGGCGCGGCAAGGACAGCCGCGGTGGCGGTGGCTGCCGTTGCCGAAGCACCGGATGCGCCTGCAACTGCGGACCCTGGAGCGGTGCCGGAAGCTGCAGAAGCCGCAGTAGCACCCGATGTGCCCGCGCCGGCCAAGGCTGCCGCGGAAGCGGCAGGCGCAGAAGCACTAGGCTTTTGCGAGGCACCAGGAGCCGTAGGCGCTGTAGAGGCGGCAGAAGTCAGCACAGGGCCGTAAGCAGTGGAGACGCCGGAAACCACCGCCGCATCGGAAGCTGCAGCAACCTCGGAAGCCGCGCCGTTGGCCCGCGCCGGAGTGGGGTTCCCTCCAGCAGCGGACACCATGCCGGAGTGCGGTGCAGGCACTGCCAAGCAAAGGCTCAGAACCAGCCCCCAGCGGGCCAGCGTATGCCAAGCGCGGCTCATGCCGTCCTCCCTTCCTTGCGCAGTTCACGCGCCAGGCCCTGGCGCAGATGCTCGGCGGTGAGTTGCGCGTGCCCGTGGCGCTCGGCCAGCAGCACCGCAAAGCGC
>NZ_JAELUI010000241.1 GCF_016429285.1 Ralstonia sp. ASV6 | reverse complement strand
GGGCCAAAGCTATCGAAAATCGCCTGCGCGGCGTTCACGCTCATCTGAGTCGCTGTCATGCTGGGCCAATTCCTTGAAAGAGCTGTGCGTTGGCCGCCAGATCGCCTTGCGGCCGGACCGCGGCCTTCTCACGCGCGGAGAAATCAAGCATGCGGTCAATACAGACCACGGCCTGCTTGCCGATCACCGGATCGACGTGGATCTCGTTGCGGCCAGTTTCCAGCACCTCGGCCAGATTGGTAAGCGCGTTCATCGCCATCCATGGGCAATGCGCGCAGCTCTTGCAGGTGGCGCTGTTGCCAGCGGTCGGCGCTTCGATAAAGCGCTTGCCCGGCGCGGCCATGCGCATCTTGTGCAGGATGCCGTTGTCGGTCGCGACGATAAACTCATTGGCCGACAGCGACTGTGCCGCCGCAATCAGCTGCGAGGTCGATCCCACCACGTCCGCCTGTGCCACCACCGAGGCTGGCGATTCGGGGTGCACGAGGATCTTCGCGTTCGGGTGCTCAGCACGCAGCAAATCCAGCTCGACACTCTTGAACTCGTCATGCACCAGGCACGAGCCCTGCCACATCAGCATGTCGGCGCCGGTCTGCTGCTGGATGTAATTTCCAAGATGGCGGTCCGGTGCCCAGAGGATCTTCTTGCCCTGTTCATGCAGGTGCTGCACGATCTTCAGTCCGATGGAGGATGTCACCATCCAGTCCGCACGCGCCTTCACGGCGGCGCTTGTGTTCGCATAGACAACCACCGTGCGATCCGGATGCGCATCGCAGAAAGCGGCGAACTCGTCCGGCGGGCAACCCAGATCCAGCGAGCAAGTCGCATCCAGGTCCGGCATCAGCACGGTCTTTTCCGGGCTGAGGATCTTGGCGGTTTCCCCCATGAAGCGCACACCCGCCACCACCAGCGTCTTGGCCGAATGGTCGCGGCCAAAGCGCGCCATCTCCAGCGAATCCGAGACGCAGCCGCCGGTTTCCTCAGCCAAGTCCTGTAGATCGGCATCCACGTAGTAATGCGCGACCAGCACAGCCTCGCGCTCCTTGAGCAGCCGTTTGATACGGGCCTTCAGTTCATCGCGCTCCTCGCGCGACAACACGGGCGGTACCTTGGCCCAGGCGTGGGCGACGCAGCTGGCACCGGACTGCGCCTCGGCAAGCATGTCCGGGCGATCGAATTCAACCGTCTTGATGTGGGTTTCCATGATGGTCTCCCCGTCCGGCAGAGTGTCGCGCAGGTGGCGTGGCAATGAAACGGACGGCGTGTGAGGAGGACGCGTGCCGCGATGCGCTCTCGTAGGCGATTTTTGCGGCCTGTTAAACGTGTGATTTAACGCAGTTTACCCAAAAGAAAAGCCCCGCTGTGGAGCGGGGCTTCACCTATGAAACAGGAAACTCAGGCGTAGCGGCGCAGGCGCAGGGCAAATTCCTGCAGCGCGTGGATGCCGCTTTCCTCGGCACGCTTGCACCAGTCCTGCAGTTGGTGCAGCAGTTGCTCGCGCGTCGCGTTCGAGCGGCCCCACAGGGCGCCCAACTCGCGGCGCATTTCCACAAAGGTGTGCAGCGACGAGTGATCCGAGACGATCTGCGAGAGCTGCTCACGCTGCGGCGCACCCAGCTTGGTTTCGTCGCGATGGAACCACTTGCGGGCCGGTTTCAGCGCACGGTATTCCACGTCGCGCGAATCCTTCAGCTTGGCCAGCTCTTGGCGGTAAGCCGCCTTGACGGTCTTGGCGTAGCGAGCCATCACGTCATAACGGTTGGCGATGATGGCTTCCAGCGTGTTCTGGTCAACCGGCTTTGCATCCACAAAGCGTGCCTTGGGCGCCACTTTCTTGACCTTGGCCAGGCCAACGATCTCCAGCGCGCGGATGTAACCCCAACCGATGTCGAACTCATACCACTTGACCGAGAACTTGGCCGACGTGGCGTACGTGTGGTGGTTGTTATGCAACTCTTCGCCACCAATGATCAGGCCCCACGGCGACACGTTGGTCGAAGCGTCTTCGCAGTCGAAGTTGCGATAGCCCCAGTAGTGGCCCAGGCCATTGATGATGCCGGCAGCATTGATCGGAATCCACAGCATCTGCACTGCCCACACCGTCAGGCCGATCGCACCGAACATCAGCACGTCCAGGATCAGCATCAGGCCAACGCCTTGCCACGTGAACTTGGAATACAGGTTGTGCTCGATCCAGTCGTCCGGCGTGCCGTGGCTGAACTTCTGGATGGTTTCCTGATTCTTGGCTTCAGCGCGATACAGTTCGGCGCCTTCCAGCAGCACCTTGCGGATGCCGCGCGTCTGCGGGCTGTGCGGATCGTCTTCGGTTTCGCACTTGGCGTGGTGCTTGCGGTGGATGGCAGTCCATTCACGCGTGACCATGCCGGTCGTCAGCCACAGCCAGAAGCGGAAGAAGTGCGCGGGAATCGGATGCAGATCCAGCGCGCGGTGCGCCATGCAGCGGTGCAGGAAGATCGTGACAGCGGCGATGGTGATATGCGTCACCACCAGCGTGAAAATCAGGATTTGCCACCAGGCCCAATCCAGGGTGCCGTTGGCAAGGAAATTCAGAAAGGAGTCGATCAAAGTGGTCTCCGTGGTCAACTCGGGGTGATCAAAGCAGCCTAGGTCGAAAGCGACGTTGCTGCCTCTTGAGGCCATCCGCTGTCGCAAGGCTGCGACAGTGGGGTCGTCTTGGCGGGGAATCGGGTGTTGGCACCCGGCTTGCGCGTCACATCGGCGAGCGCCGTGTCGCCGGTCATATGACTTCCGCTCCTGCGCAATGCAAGCTGTTCGCGGCCCTTTGCCGCAAGTGGAAGCCACTGCGACGGTGCCGTCTGATCCTTTACGGGAACATCCGGCATTTTAACCGAATACCCCCTCTAATCCATGAGGGAAAACCGTCAGTTTGACCCAAAACAAAGGGGCATCGTTCCTGACGGCAGTGTGCTAAATCATCAGGCCGGCGCAGACGAGTCGACGGATGGGACGCCCGCATCACCCGAGACACCTTGCTGCAATGCCAGCGGCCCCAGCACGCGCACTTCGCGCTGCGGATACGGAATCTCGATCCCCGCCTCCTTGAAGCGGCGGTAGATGGCGCGGTTCAAGGCAGACTGCACACCCAGCTTGCCGTTGTGCGGGTCATTGATCCACACACCCAACTCGTACTCGATGCCGCTGTCGGCAAACAGCGCCATGAATGCGGCCGGCGCCGGATCGGTCAACACACGCGGGACCCCTTCGGCGCATTGCACGAGCAGCGCGAGCACTGCTTCCGGGTCCGCCGCATATGACGCCTGCACCCGCACTGCCACGCGCACCATACCGCGCTCGTTATGGTTCTGCACCGCCTGCGCAACCATCAACTCGTTCGGCACCAACGTGTCGCCATCACCGTTGCGCACCACGGTGTAGCGCGTGCGGATCTGCGTGACGATGCCCGTATAGGTGCTGACCGTGATCTGGTCACCCAGCTTGAGCGAGCGCTCCAGCAGGATGATGAAGCCCGAGACATAGTTGCTGGCGATCTTCTGCAAGCCGAAGCCCAGGCCCACACCCAGTGCGCCGCCAAACACCGACAGCACTGTCAGGTCGATCCCCACCAGCGACAGGCTCAGCAACAACGACACCAGCAGCAGCACCGCCTTGGCAACGCGCGAGAGCACCACCTTCAGGTTGGCGTCGATGGCCTTGGCGCGCGTGATACGGTTGTCCAGCCACGAGCCGAACCACATTGCGATCAGCACGGTGAGCAGGATCCACACCGCGCCCATCAGCATGGCCGCGAGGCTCACCTTCTGCTTGCCGCCGATCGCGAACCGGATGCCGTCCAGATAATCGATCACGTCACCCAGCACGCCCAGCACGTAAAGCACCATGCCGATCCACATCAATGTGGTCAGCACACGCTGAACCAGCACCAGCATGCCGTGCAGTTCGCCATTGGCCGACAGCACGCGGCGCAGCACGTAGAACGTGAGGTACAGCATCGTCAGGCCGAACAGCGGCACCGCCGCCAGCCGGAACACGCTGATCGGCATGACCCCGACCAGCGCGTAGCGCGCCCCGAGCACCAGCAGCCAGCCAATCAGCGGGAACATCGCCCGCTCCAGGCTCGACCACGCGAAGCGCAACGCGAACGTGTCATTCACGTGGCCCGCGTGCAGGCGCCGCGCGATAGGCCGTGCCATCAGCCAAGCGGCACCCAGCAGCAGCACGAGCACGCCCAGCTGCCAGATGAAGCGCGGGCCGCCCAGATCAGAGACGATGTCGCCGATCATGTGGCCCAGCGCGATGTGGTTCAGCGGAATTCCATTCATCGAGGACGGCCGTTATTGCGTGCGATAAGGCAACGCATCGCCCACATGCTTCTGCCAGTTGGCGGCGTAGCGCTGCGCCAGGTCGGCATCGCCACGCACGATCAGCACATTCTCGGCGTTGCCGCGCTGCGCGGTCTGCGTGAAATTGAAGCTGCCGGTCACCAGCACCGGATGCGGCCCGCGTGGGTCGATCACGATGACCTTGTTGTGCGCGTTCTTGTAGCGCACCTCCAGCCACACAGGGATACCGGCGTTGGCGATTTCAGGGACTCGGCTGCCGTTCGAACGCATCATCTGCTCACGGTCGGCCAGCACGCGCACATCCACGCCACGCTGATGCGCGGCCAGCAGCGCCCGCGTGATCGCCTTGTTCGAGAGCAGGTAGGCCTGCACC
>NZ_JAELUI010000240.1 GCF_016429285.1 Ralstonia sp. ASV6 | reverse complement strand
GTGCGCAACCAGCCCTTCAAGTTCGCATTGGCCGGCGACGGTGCACTCACGCCAGGGAAGGACGGTGATGCATGGGACGCCACCATCTCCACGCTGTCGGCGCAGGGCGCGCCCAACCTGCAACTGATGGCGCCGGTGCGCGTGTCGGTGGCACCGAGTCGCTTGATGATCGGCCGCGCAGATCTGACGCTGGATCAGACGCCCATCCACATCGAGCGGGTGGAATCCAATCAGGGCCATCTGCGCAGCGCCGGCCGTATCGACGGATTGCAGATCGCACGCGTGCTGGAACTGGTGCGTACGTGGACGGGCCAAGCACCGCCGGTGCGCACGGATCTCGTCATCGATGGTCAATGGGATCTGGACCTCGGCGGTACGGCCACCGGCACGGCGCGCTTTGCCCGCCGCAGCGGTGATCTGTCGATCAATGCAGGCCGCGGGTTCACGCCATTGGGGTTGACCGAACTGGTGGTGGAGGCGCGTGGAGAGGGTATGCGGCTGGCGCTGCGCGGCGACGCCCAATCGACGCGCGTTGGCAATCTCTACCTCGATGCCGGCATCGGGTTGACGCGCGACGCCGCGCCGGGTGCTCTGGCCTTGATGTCGCCGGCGTCACCGCTGACAGGCGGGCTGACGATCAGCCTGCCGCATCTCAAAGGCATCGGTGACCTGCTCGGCCCTGACGTTGCAACCGATGGCCAGCTTGCGGCCAGCTTGCAGTTTGCCGGTACGGTTGGCGCGCCCAAGATCAGCGGCTTCCTGACCGGGCAGGACATCGAGGTCGCCTTGTACGACCAGGGCATCCGCCTGACCAAGGGCGTGGTGCGCGTGGCGTTGGATCAGAACGTGGTCGACCTGCAGGAGGTGGTGTTCTACGGCGGCGATGGCACTGTGCGTGCGAAGGGCCGCGTGCAGCTCGGCGAGGCCAACCCCAACCTGAGCGGCTCCATCGTTGCCGACAAGCTGCAGCTTTTTGCCGATCCGGATCGCACGCTGGTGCTATCGGGGCAGGCGCGCATTGCCAACGACAACGACCGCGTGGGCATTACCGGCAAGTTCAAGGTCGACCGCGGCCTATTCGATCTACCTAAGGACGGCGCGCCGTCGTTGGGGGATGACGTGGTCATCGTGCGTCGTGCCGATGCTGCCCGTAATCAGGCGGAGCGTGGCGTCAAGCGCGAAGAGAAACCTGCTGGCCGCTTCAGCCCGATCGTTGATGTCGACGTCGATTTTGGCGACAACTTCCGCTTCAAGGGTGCGGGTGCGGACCTGTCGCTCGGCGGTCAGATGAACGTGCACAGTGAGCCGCTGGTGCCCCTGCGCGGTACCGGTACGATCTACGTGCGCCAGGGCAGTACCTACGAAGCGTTCGGCCGCAAGTTGGCTATCGATCAGGGTGTGCTGAACTTCATCGGGCCGATCAACAACCCCTCGTTCAACATCACCGCCATGCGCCGCAACCAGGAGGTCGAGGCCGGCGTGCAGGTGACGGGCACGGTGCGTCAGCCGCGCGTGAAGCTGGTCTCTGAGCCGAACGTGCCGGATGAAGACAAGCTCTCGTGGCTGATGTTTGGTTACAGCGCATCCAACGCTGGTTTGGGCCAGCAGCAGGCGATGTCCGGCGCGGCGCTGGGGCTGCTGGGCAACGTGGCGGGCAAGAACGTGGCGCGGCACTTTGGGCTGGATGAATTTTCGATCGGGGCGTCGACTTCGGGCCTGACCGATCCGCAGGTGGTGAGCCTGGGCAAGGCGATCTCCGAGAGCATCACCGTGGGCTACGAGCAAAGCCTGTCGACCGCGGATTCCATCGTCAAGATGACGTGGCAGTTCTCACGGAGATGGTCGGTCGTGGCACGGGGCGGCACGATCAACGGTGCATCGGTGCTGTTCAACAAGCGTTGGTAATCGGGTGATCCGGCTGCCAGAATGGCGACGGATACACGTTTTGAACGAGGGGGTTCCATGCCGCATCGTCGTCAACTCGCACAAGTGGGAGTCACCATGGGCATTCTGGCGTCATTGCTCGGGCTGTTCGGCTGCGATCAACAGAAGGTCGACCAGGCTGTCGACCGTGCCGGGGAGGCGGCCAAGCGGGTGTGGCAATCGGCCAAGCCGGACAACCTGCTGTTCAAGGACATCGTTGCCGGCCAATCGACCGAGGCCGATGTGAAGGCCACCGCAGGCGAGCCCGAGATGATCTGGGAGAACGAAGGTGGCACGCGGCAGCTTGAGTACCCGCGCGGGCCGGAAGGGACTTCCACCTGGATGGTGACGATTTCACCGGATGGTCATGTGAGCAAGATCGAGCAAGTGCTCACCGCCGAAAACTTTGGGCGCGTGCGGGTCGGCCAGACCAAGGATGACATCCGCCGGATGCTTGGCAAGCCGGGGAAGGTGGAAGCGTTTCGGTTGAAGCAGGAAGAGGTGTGGGGATACAGGTGGATGGAAAGCCCGACTGAGAAGGCGTTCTTCAATGTCCACTTTGGGCCGGATGGGAAGGTGACAACGACTTCGCGTAGTGACAATCGCTTGAACGGGGCGTAGTGGGTATTGCTGTTTGGGCCTTCGCCCCGGGGATGTTCTTGTGGTGCATCCCCGGTATCGGCCCCCGGCAGGGGACGAAACCGAGGATGGACCAACAGCGCTAATCACAAATCCGTTCGCAACTTCCAAAGCTCCGGAAACAACACCACATCCAACATCTTGCGCAGATAGCCCACGCCTTCCGTGCCGCCGGTGCCGCGCTTGAAGCCGATCACACGTTCCACCGTGGTCACATGCCGGAAGCGCCATTGACGGAACGCGTCTTCCAGGTCGACGAACTTTTCGGCGAGTTCGTAGAGTTCCCAGTGGTGCGTCGGGTCACGGTAGACCTCCAGCCACGCAGCTTCCACTGACGCGTTGTACGTAACCGGGCGCGACCAGTCACGCTCGACGCAATCCGCGTCGAATGCAAAGCCGTGGCGCGCCATGTAGCGTACCGCCTCGTCATACAGCGACGGGGTGTCGAGTGCGGCTTTCACCTGTTCGTAATGCTCTGGGCGATGCGCATGCGGCTTGAGCATCGCCGCGTTCTTGTTGCCGAGAATGAACTCAATCTCGCGGTACTGGTACGACTGGAAGCCCGACGATTGCCCAAGGTGCGGGCGCATGGCCGAGTATTCCGGTGGTGTCATGGTGGCGAGCACGTTCCACGCCTGCACGAGCTGATCCATGATGCGCGACACACGCGCCAGCATCTTGAACGCGGGCGGCAGGTTGTCGTTGCGTACGCAGTCGCGCGCGGCGCGCAGCTCGTGCAGCATCAGCTTCATCCACAGCTCGGTGGTCTGGTGCTGCACGATGAACAGCATCTCGTTGTGATCGGGCGAGCGCGGGTGCTGCGCGTTCAGGATCTGGTCGAGCGCAAGGTAGTCGCCGTAGCTCATCGACTTGGAAAAATCGAGCTGCGCGTCGTGCCAGCCTTCGCCCTCGCTGCTCTGCACCCCGTGCATGGGGCAGCCGGATGCCACGGGCTTGATCGGTTCAATCGGGTTCGACATCTCAGGTCACCAGCGTACGTTCGTTGAATTGGGCCGATTGCCAAGCGCCGGTTTCCAGCACGTCGCGCAGCACTTCCACCGCATCCCACACATCGGCAAAGCTCGTGTACAGCGGCGTAAAGCCAAAGCGCATGATCTGTGGCTCGCGGTAATCGCCGATCACGCCGCGCGCGATCAATGCCTGCACCACGGCATAGCCATTCGGGTGTTCGTAGCTGACGTGGCTGCCGCGCACGGCGTGGTCACGCGGCGTGACCAGCGTGAGCGGATAGCCCGCGCAGCGCGTTTCCACCAGCGTGATGAAGAGGTCGGTCAGCGCGAGCGATTTGGTGCGCAGTGCGGCCATCGAAGTCTGCGCGAAGATATCCAGCCCGCATTCGACCATCGCCATCGACGTGATCGGCTGTGTGCCGCACAGGAAGCGACCGATGCCGGCATCCGCGTCGTAGCGCGATTCCATTGCGAACGGCCGCGCGTGGCCCCACCAGCCCGACAGCGGCTGCCAGAAGCGCTCGCGTAGCGCGGGCGACACCCACACGAAGGCGGGCGAACCGGGGCCGCCGTTCAAGTATTTGTACGTGCAGCCAATGGCGTAATCGGCGCCGCCTGCGTGCAGGTCCACCGGCACCGCACCGGCCGAGTGCGCCAAGTCCCAGATCGCCAGTGCGCCATGCTTGTGCGCCAGCGCAGAGACGGCCGCCATGTCGTACATGTGGCCGCTCTTGTAGTTCACGTGTGTGAGCATGGTGACGGCCACGTCGTCGCCCAGCGCGCC
This sequence comes from Ralstonia sp. ASV6, assembly GCF_016429285.1. Classification (GTDB taxonomy): domain Bacteria; phylum Pseudomonadota; class Gammaproteobacteria; order Burkholderiales; family Burkholderiaceae; genus Ralstonia; species Ralstonia flaminis. The sequence continues at coordinate 520 of NZ_JAELUI010000240.1, read as the reverse complement.
TTCCAGCTCGTCGGGCGAATTGATCAGGCGCAGCTTGTAGCCGTCGCGCAGCAAGTCGGCCAGGCCTTCGGCGATGTACAGGTCGGTCGGGAAGTTGTGCGTTTCCGAGACGATGATCTTGCGATTCGGCGCGTCTTCACGCTGCACGCGAATCGCGGCGGCCAGCACCTTGAACAGGTTGATCGACGTGGTGTCGGTGACGACGACTTCGTCCTCACGCGCGCCGATCAGCGGAGCGAGCTTGTTGCCCAGGCGGCGCGGCAGTTCGAACCAGCCGGCCGAATTCCAGCTGCGGATCAGGCCGTCACCCCATTCATTGGCGACGACTTCCTGCGCGCGGGCCAGCGCAGCTTTGGGGCGGGCGCCTAGCGAATTACCGTCCAGGTAGATCACGCCGTCGGGCAGCGCAAAGGCGTCGCGCAGCGGGGCGATCGGGTCGGCCGCGTCGCGTTCGAGGCAGGAGTTGCGGGTCAAAGTCATGGTGAGCGTGGGGCGTTGAATGCGTGGGGTTGTTTGGATC
>NZ_JAELUI010000023.1 GCF_016429285.1 Ralstonia sp. ASV6 | reverse complement strand
TGCAGACCATCGACGACCCCCAGCGCGAGAAGCTGCTGCAGGAAGCCACGGAAATCGGCATGCGCGACTACGGCGTGATTCCGCTGTACTTCAACATCAACGTGTGGGCCGCGCGCAAGGGCTATACGGTGGTGCCGCGTCTGGATGAGCGCACCTACGCTTTCGACGTCACGCACTGACGATCCTAAAAGGGATGCGCGGCGCACAAAAATTGTGCGCCGCTGCGCAAATCAGGCTTGAAATCCTGGGGGCTGACGTCAAGTATGGAACTCTTTGACCGGCCCGCGGTGGGCCGGCTCAGGCTGGACCCCAAGGAACAAGCGCATGGAACAGTATCACGGCACCACCATTGTCAGCGTGCGGCGCGGCAACCAAGTTGCGCTCGGCGGCGACGGCCAAGTCACGCTGGGCAATATCGTGATGAAGGGCACCGCCCGCAAGGTGCGCGCCATCTATGATGGCAAGGTGCTGGTTGGCTTTGCCGGCGCCACCGCCGATGCGTTCTCGCTGCTCGACCGCTTCGAAGCCAAGCTGCAGAAGCATCAGGGCAATCTGCTGCGCTCTGCAGTCGATCTTGCAAAAGACTGGCGGACCGACCGCGCCCTGCGTCACCTGGAAGCGATGTTGATCGTCGCGGACCGTGAAGCGACGCTGATCATCACCGGCAACGGCGACGTGCTGGACCCGGAAGGCGGTATCGCCGCGATCGGCTCGGGCGGTTCGTACGCGCAATCGGCCGCCAAGGCGCTGATGGAGAACACCGACCTCGGCCCCCGCGAGGTGGTGGAGAAATCGCTGAAGATTGCCGGCGAACTCTGCATCTACACCAACACCAATTTCGTGATCGAGACGCTCGAGTAAGCGGTCTCGCTCTGCACAGGATTCCCATGTCTGAAACCATGACGCCGTCGGAAATCGTTTCCGAACTCGACAAGCACATCATCGGCCAGCAGAAGGCCAAGAAGGCCGTGGCCGTGGCGCTGCGCAACCGCTGGCGCCGTCAGCAAGTGGGCGACCCGCTGCGCCAGGAAATCACGCCCAAGAACATCCTGATGATCGGCCCGACCGGCGTGGGCAAGACCGAGATCGCCCGCCGTCTGGCCAAGCTGGCCGATGCGCCGTTCATCAAGATCGAGGCGACCAAGTTCACCGAGGTGGGGTATGTCGGCCGCGACGTCGACACCATCGTGCGTGACCTGGCCGAGATGGCCATCAAGCAGACGCGCGAATCCGAGATGAAGAAGGTGCGCGCCAAGGCCGAAGATGCAGCGGAAGACCGCCTGCTCGACGTGCTGATTCCGCCGCCGCGCGACATCGGTTTCTCGCAGCCGGAAGAGAAGGATTCCAACGCGCGCCAGGCGTTCCGCAAGAAGCTGCGCGAGGGTCAGCTCGACGACAAGGAGATCGAGCTCGAAGTATCGGCCGGCACCCCCAGCATGGACATCATGGGCCCGCCGGGCATGGAAGACATGACGGAACAGATCCGCTCGATGTTCGCCGGGCTGGGCCAGGGCAAGAAGCATCGCCGCAAGATGAAGGTGGCCGAGGCCTTCAAGCTGCTGATCGACGAAGAGGCCGCCAAGCTGCTGAACGAAGACGAGCTCAAGCACAAGGCCGTTGCCAATGTCGAGCAGAACGGCATCGTGTTCCTGGATGAGATCGACAAGATCGCCAGCCGCAGCGAGTACGGCGGTGGCGAGGTGTCGCGTCAGGGCGTGCAGCGCGATCTGCTGCCGCTGGTGGAAGGCACGACCGTCAACACGAAGTACGGGATGATCAAGACCGACCACATCCTGTTCATCGCGTCGGGCGCGTTTCATCTGTCCAAGCCGAGTGATCTGATCCCTGAACTGCAGGGCCGCTTCCCGATTCGCGTGGAGCTGGATTCGCTGTCGGTGGACGACTTCCGCGCGATCCTTACGCAGACGGACGCGAGCCTGACCAAGCAGTACCAGGCGCTGATGAAGACGGAGGGTGTCGATCTTGTGTTTGCGGATGATGGCATCCGTCGCCTGGCCGAGATCGCCTGCGCGGTCAACGAGAAGGTCGAGAACATCGGTGCGCGCCGCCTGTACACGGTGATGGAGCGTCTGCTGGAAGACCTGTCGTTCCACGCGCACAAGTCGTCGGGCGAGACTGTCACCATCGACGCCGCGTATGTCGATGAGCGTCTGAACGAGCTGTCGGGCAACGAAGATCTGTCGCGCTACGTGCTGTAAGCGTGTAAGCAACGCATCCCACATGCCCTGCGGGCCGCATCGGAAACGATGCGGCCCGTTTTGTTTGGGCGCTCGCCAGCCCAGGCGCAGCAAGGATTTGCTCAGGATTGCCTGGGGGCAGGCCCGTTATCTGCTGAGCAAGGGATGCCGCAAAGACAATGCGCGCCGCGCACCTCGCGTGCGTGATGCCAATGACGACAAGGAGAGAAGCATATGAAATCGATCCAACGCCTGACCCTGTGTTGCGTGCTCGCTTGCGCCCCGTTGGGCATCGCTCACGCTCAGCTCACGCCTGCGCCAACTGGGCCCGCCGGGGCATCCACGTCCAACGACACCAAGCGCGCGGCGTACGACAGCGCCGTCAAGCAGGCCGACTCCGACTACAAGGCAGCCAAGGACAAGTGCGATGCGATGAAGGGCAATGCGCGTGATGTCTGCCGAGCGCAGGCCAAGGGCGACTACAGCGTTGCCAAGGCCAACGCCACGGTCGACCGCGACGGCACCGAAGCCGCCCGCAACCGCGCTGCCAAGGAACGGGCCGAGGCCGACTACGGCGTCGCCAAGACCAAGTGCGATGCCATGAAGGGCAACGACAAGGACAGTTGTGTCAAGGATGCCAAGGCCGCCTACACGCGTGCCAAGGGTGCTGAAGACGTGAGTCACGCCAAGGCGACCGGTACCGCCAAGGACGTCAGCGAAGCGCGCCGCGATGCCGCCAAGGACACCAACGACGCCAACTACAAGGCAGCCAAGGAACGCTGTGACGCCATGTCGGGCGATGCCAAGACGACGTGCCAGAACGACGTGGCCGCCAAGTTCAAGAAGTAAGCCGCACGGAAGTTTTTACACGGGCGGCCTGCGGGTCGCCCCCGCTTTGTTCCAACCGCAACGGAGGTCGTATGAACTGGGATCAGATCGAAGGCAAATGGGAGCAGGCCAAGGGCAAGGTCAAGGAGCAGTGGGGCAAGCTCACCGACGATGACCTGACCATCATCCGCGGCAAGCGTGACCAGCTTGCCGGCAAAATCCAAGAACGCTATGGCTACACGAAGGAGCGTGCCGAAGACGAACTCAAGGCGTGGGAGCGCGATACGCGATGGTGATGCGCCAGCGCTGACACGCCGGGCGGCTGTTCGCCTTACTTGGCGACCGGCCGCTTGCCCAGCTTGCGCTGCAGCGTGCGCCGGTGCATATTCAGCGCCCGCGCGGTGGCGGAGATGTTCCCGCCGTGCTCGGCCAGGACGCGCTGGATGTGCTCCCACTCCAGCCGTGCCACCGACAGCGGTGCAGGGTTCTCCATGGTCTGCTCGGCCACGGCCTCGGATACGCCCACTTGCAGCGCCAGCAGGATCGAATCGACGTTCGCGGGTTTGGCGAGGTATTCATCGGCGCCGAGCTTCACTGCCTGCACGGCGGTCGCGATGCTCGCGTAGCCCGTCAGGATCAGCATGCGCGCGTCGGGCAGTGCCTGCCGCAGTGGAGCGATCCAGTGCAGGCCGGAATCCGTGCCGCCGTGGGGCATCAGGCCCTTGTCGCTGGCGGCCAGGTGCAGGTCCACTGTCACATAGGCAAAGCGCGTCTGGCGGGCCAGCGACAGTGCCTCGCCGCCGGTATGGGCGATCTGCGGAGCAAAGCCGCGACGTGTGAGCGCACGCGCCAGGGTTTGCGCAAAAACGTCGTCGTCGTCGAGGATCAGGAAGGGGGCGGGTTGTTGCATGTGGATCTCCAGGCCGCAGGGGCCGTGTTGGAGCGGTCGCTCTTATGTGAATAGGGTGGGCGCGCCGATGATGGGGGCGGCCGATTCTTCCTTCGGACCGCCAACCGGCAGCCGGAGTTCGGCAATCGCGCCTTGCGGTGGGTTGGGGCGCAGCACCACGGTGCCGCCCAGGCGACGTGCCGTGGTTGCGGCCAGATAGACGCCGATGCCGTGGCCACCGTGCTTGCTGCGCACCGGCGTGCGGCCCAGCGACGTGCGCAGGTCTTCCGGCAGGCCAAGGCCGGTATCGATGATGGACAGCACGATCTGCGGTGGGGCCTCGCGCAGCGCATCGGGGGTGGCGTCGATCTTGACGGTCAGCAGCAGCGGCACCTGGTCGCGTTTGGCCTGTTGCTGGCTGCGTGCAGCGTTGTCGAGCAGGATGGTGAGGATCTGGCCCACATAGACGGGATCCAATTCCACCGCCTGCGCGGCCGGCGAGCTTTCCGTGTGCAGACGGATATCCGGGTGGCGCAATTGCCAAGTCTGCGTGAACTCCGGCAGCCATTGGCCGAGTGGCTCGGGCGCGCCATCATTGGGTTTGCGCTGCAACCGGGCGAGCGCGGCGCGGCACAGTTCGAGCTGCTGCTCGATGGCGCGCAGGTCTTCCTGGTAAGGGGCGAGCGGCGAATTGGGCTGCTTCGCGTCGTGCTGCAGCTCACCGGCGATGACCGCAACTGTGGATAGAGGCGTGCCCATCTCATGCGCCACACTGGCGCCTTGCGACATCAACGCCTCAACGCGCTGATCGCGCAGCAGGCGTTCGCGCGCTTCTGTCAGCTCGGCGTCGCGCTCACGCAGTGCGGCGGACAGGCGCGCCGTGAAGCCGGCAATCATTGCGCTACTGGCCACGAAGTCGATCCACATGCCGGCCAGGTGATACGGCACCGCATCGGCCTGGTTCAGCAGGTTCAGCGGGATGTAGTTGCCGAGCATCATGCTGTAGGCCGCCAGCGCGTACAGCGTCAGGCCCACCACGTGGGCGATCGGCAGCAGGGCTGCAGCAATCGCCAGTGCAGGCAGGTAGAACGACACGAACGGGTTGGTCGCGCCACCGGTGAAGTACAACAGCGCGGAGAGTGCCGTGAGGTCCACCAGCAACTGGATGGTGATTTCGATAGGGCGCACCGGCCGTTCGCTGCGCATGCGCAGGCCCGTGGCCAGGTTGAACAGCGCGTGCAGGCCCATCACCATGAGCAGGGGCACCACCGGTAACTGCACGCCGAAGACCTGCGGCGCCAGCAGCATCAGGATCAGCTGGGTGGCGAGCAGGCTCCATCGCAGCCAGAACAGGCGGCGTAGACTGGACGTATCCAGCAGTGGTGCGGCAAGAGACAGGGTCGAAAGCATGAAGGAGAAGTGTAAACGCGGGCACCGCGCCGTTTCGGGTGCCGCGATGCGTCAATCAGCCGCACAATTGTGCACCCAACGTACCTTGCCGCGAGCCCTGTGCTTTAATGCGCAGCACGTTTGTCCCGACAGGAGCCTTTCATAATGACGTCCCGATCGATCCGTACTTCTGCCCGTCTGGCCGCCCTGGCCGCTGGTTTGCTGGTCAGCGCTGCTGCCTTTGCCCAGGTTACGGTGCAGGACGCCTGGGTGCGCGGCACCGTGCCGGGCCAGACTTCCAGCGGCGCGTTCATGACGCTGCAGTCCACCGATGGCGCCAAGCTGGTCGGCGTGTCGACTCCGGTGGCGGGCACGGCCGAGATTCACGAGATGAAGATGGAGGGCGACGTGATGCGCATGCGCGCAGTGCAGTCGCTTGACTTGCCCAAGGGCCAGGTCGTGCAGCTCAAGCCGGGCGGCTATCACGTCATGCTGATGGATCTGAAGCAGCCGCTGGCCAAGGACGCCACCGTGCCCATCACGCTCAAGGTGGAGCTGGCCGACAAGCGCGTCGTTGAGCAGAAGGTCGAGGCCAAGGTGCGCGACCTGACCGCCGGCAACATGCCTGCCATGAACCACGGTGGTGAGCACAAACATTGATGGCGCGCGGCGGGTGCTGCTGCGGGCCGACCGAGACTGAGAGCCGACATGGCTAACAAGACGCTGAGCACTCGCCAGAAATTCACCTTCCGCATCGAGCCTTCCACCAAGGCTGGCACCGCGCGTCCGCGCAACCTCCTGGTGCCGCTTGCCCGCGGCCGCAAGGCCGGCGCCCACACCGAGGGCGGTCACGCAGAGCGCCAGCGCGGACGGGCCGACGTCCGACGCGCATTGCGCACATTGGACGACGACGGTAAAGACTGATCAGTTCGATTCCGACGCCGTTCGCACTTGTGCGATCGCTTTGCGCAGGCATTGCTTACAGCGGCAGCCCTGTCCGGGGTGCCGTGCACTGGCAGGCAGTTTCTCTTCCGTCATGCACCAGCAGGTCGCATCCGGCTGCGTACCGTTGCCGATGGCACCGCAACGCAGTGCCACTCCGCAGATCGCGCAGGCGGTGTTGGCCTCAGGTGCATTGATTGACGCGTTCACGGGCGCCCGCCTCCCGCATCATCGTCCTGACCCAGACGGTGCATCGCCTGGCGCAGCACGCCCATCTGATGCGAGAAGCGCGTACATGCATCGCACGCAAACAGGTGCACACGCAGGCGCAGGCGTTCGCCCGTTCCCAGCTCGCGGTCCATCCTGCTCACCAGTACACGGTGCGCTTCCTTGCAGGTGAGCATTCCCCAACGGTTCGGCATGTTGTTCCTCTGTATCGCGACTTAGGCGGCTGCGGGCTGGTTGCCGAACCAGTGCAGATCCAGGCACTCGCGCAGACGCATGCGGGCGCGGTACAGCAGCGCCCAAGCATTGGTCGCGGTGATCTCCAGTTCCTGACAGATTTCATCGGTTTCCAGCTCTAGCCACTCGCGCATCATGAATACGCGCCCCACGCGCGGCGGCAGGCGGTCGACGCACATCTGCAGGATGTCGAAGAATTCCCGCCGCGAGAGCGCCGCATCCGGGTCGCCCCAGTCGGTGGGCGGGCTGAGGTAGTGACCATCAGCGGCGAAGAGTGCATCGAAGACGGCTTCGTCGGAACGCTGTTCGCCGTCATCCGACGCACCACCGGCGAGCAGCGAGACGCGCACTTCGCGCCGCCCCGAGCGGATCTCGTCGATGATCTTGTGCTTGAGAATGCCGATCACGTACGTCTTGAGCGAGGCGTTGCCGGCATAGCGCTCGGGGTGCTCCAGCACGGCCAGGATGGTGTCGGCGACCACATCTTCCGCGAGCGCCGTATCGCGCAACTGCAATTGCGCAAAGCGCTGCAGGTGCGGGCGCAGGGCGTCGAGTTGATCAGGGGCGATGGCCATGTGTGTGGAGTGTTTTCTGTCGGCAACGGTTGCTTTGGGCGCGCAAGATATGCCATCAGACTGTGCCGGCTTTTCTTGTAAAATCGCGCCTGCCGAAAATGGGCTGCAACGCTTTTGTGTAGCAGGCGACATTCGGCGCTCCATCATACCCGCCCAATCCGGATGTCTCCGACATGAACGCTTCTGTTGCTGCTGCCCCCGACCCTGCTGGCCTCGACCCCGAACTCGCGCACATTGCGCCGCCGGTGAAGGCTGAGATTCTCGCGCAGGCCCTGCCCTACATTCGCAAGTTCCACGGCAAGACCATCGTCATCAAGTACGGCGGCAACGCCATGACGGAAGAGAAGCTCAAGCACGGCTTTGCGCGCGACGTGATCCTGCTCAAGCTGGTCGGCATGAATCCGGTGGTGGTGCACGGCGGCGGCCCGCAGATCGACGAAGCCCTGAAGAAGGTCGGCAAGCAAGGCACCTTCATCCAGGGCATGCGCGTGACGGACGAAGAGACCATGGAAGTGGTCGAATGGGTGCTCGGCGGCGAAGTCCAGCAGGACATCGTCATGCTGATCAACCAGTACGGCGGCCAAGCGGTCGGCCTGACCGGCAAGGACGGTGGCCTGATCCGCGCCAAGAAGCTGAAGATGCCGGACCGCGAAAAGCCGGGCGAATTCATCGACATCGGCTTCGTGGGCGACATCGAGACCATCAACCCGGCCGTGGTGAAAGCGCTGCAGGACGACGCGTTCATCCCCGTCATCTCGCCCATCGGCTTCTCCGATGAAGGCCAGGCCTACAACATCAACGCTGACGTGGTGGCCGGCAAGATGGCCGAGATCCTGAAGGCCGAGAAGCTGGTCATGATGACCAACATCCCGGGCGTGATGGACAAGCAGGGCAACCTGCTGACCGACCTGTCGGCGCGCGAGATCGATGAGCTGTTTGCCGACGGTACGATTTCGGGCGGCATGCTGCCGAAGATCTCGTCCGCGCTGGATGCCGCAAAGAGCGGCGTGAACTCGGTGCACATCGTCGATGGTCGTATCGAGCACTCGCTGCTGCTGGAAATCCTGACCGAACAGGCGTTCGGCACGATGATCCGCTCGCATTGATGCGCCGCACCCGGGTGGCTCAGGCGCGCCGCGCGCACGCCTGGCCACGCGAGGTGGTGGCTCCAACGCCACCCAAGCAACAGCCCGTCTGGCTGTTCGACCTCGACAACACCCTCCACCACGCGTCGCACGCGATCTTTCCGCAGATCAACCGGCTGATGACGGCCTATGTGGCGCGCGTGCTTGGCACGGATGACGCCACCGCCAGCGAGGTGCGCGTGGACTATTGGCGCCGCTACGGTGCCACCATTCTCGGCATGGTCCGCCACCACGGCGTTGACCCCGACGACTTCCTTGCCCAGGCCCATACGTTTGATGACCTGCGCGCCATGGTGCGCGCCGAACGCGGCCTGGCCCAACTGCTGCGAGCGCTGCCTGGGCGTAAGATCCTGCTGACCAATGCCCCTGTTGCCTATGCGCGCGAGGTGGTGCGGCTGATTGGCCTCAAGCGCGCGTTTGCCCGGGAGATTGCCGTTGAGCACATGTGGGTGCACCGGCGTCTGCGCCCGAAGCCCGATCCGCTGATGCTGCGCCGGCTGCTGGCGCGTGAGCGCATTGCGCCGTCGCGCGCCATCCTCGTGGAAGACACGCTTTCACACCTCAAGCGCTACCGCAAGCTGGGCATCGGCACCGTGTGGGTGACGGGCTATCTCCGGCGCATGGCGCCTGGGGTGGTTTCGCCGTCTTCGGCGCTGTCATCGCAATCGGCTGCCGAGGCTTTGCATCCAATGCAAGCGGCGGCAATGGGCGCCCGTGCAAATTCGCCACATCAGCCGGCCGCCGCACCGATTTTGTTCGCCAACCGGCCCGGCTATGTCGGCGTGAAAGTAAAATCGGTGCTTCAACTAAAACGAAGGCTTGTTCGACGCGGCTAGGCTGTTGCATCGTTTCCGCGTGCAGAACGGGAGAGGGGCCAGGAAGTCATGAGCAACGCGCAAACGGGGTTTCCGACGGCCGAGCTGGCTACGGAAGCGCCTATTGAAGCCACACCCGTACGCAAGCGTCCCCGCCCGGGCGAGCGCCGCGTGCAGATCCTGCAGACGCTGGCGGGCATGCTCGAACAGCCGCGTGGCGAAAAGATCACTACAGCAGGGCTGGCTGCCAAACTGGATGTTTCCGAAGCGGCGCTGTACCGACATTTCGCCAGCAAGGCGCAGATGTACGAGGGCCTGATCGAGTTCATCGAGCAGACCGTCTTCGGCCTCATCAACCAGATCACCCTGCGTGAAGAGCTCGGCCTGCGTCAGGCGCATGCCATCGCGCACATGCTGCTCTCGTTTGCCGACAAGAACCCGGGCATGACACGTGTGCTGGTGGGCGAAGCACTCGTCGGCGAGGACGAACGCCTGCCTGAACGTATGGCGCAGTGCCTGGACCGTATCGAAGCCTCGTTCAAGCAGAGCCTGCGCGTGGCTGTGACGCAGGGTGCGTGGCCCGCCGATACGGACATCGCTTCGCGCGCCAACCTGATCGTCTGCGTAGTGCTGGGGCGCTGGCACCGGTACGCCAAGAGCGGCTTCCGAAAGTCGCCCATGGAGGGTGTGGAGGCGCAGTTGCGGGTGGTGTTGGCCTGAGGACGTTGCCGAAAAAAAAAGCCCCGCAGATGCGGGCTTTTTTTCGCGCTCAACCGATCGTTCGCACCGCCTCTGCCAGCGTGTGAAAACGCGCAGCAATGTGTTCGGTCTCCACATGACCGTAGCCCAGCAGCAGGCCGGGTTGGCGACGCGCGTCGTCCTGGTAGTAGCGCGAGAGTGGCCGCGTCACGACATCGTTGGCGAGTGCCATGTCCGCGACGGCCACATCATTGGTGCCCGCCGGCAATCCCAGCACGAGATGCAAGCCCGATGCGCCGTCATGCACGGGCAGCGACTCGCCAAACTCGTTGGCGATCGAGGCAAGCAGCGTTTCGCGCCGCTCCGCATACACGCCGCGCATGCGCCGGATGTGCGAGACGAAATGTCCCTCGGCAATAAAGTCCGCCAGCACCGCCTGCGTCAGGATCTGGCCGCCGCGGAACATCTCCGACAGCCCTGTCGCAAAGGCATCTGCCAGCGCGGGCGGCACTACCAGATAACCAATCCGCAGACTCGGGAACAGCACCTTCGAGAACGTGCCCATGTAGAGCACGCGTCCGCCTTCGTCCAAGCCTTGCAGTGATGGCAGCGGGCGGCTGCCGTAGCGGAATTCGCTGTCGTAGTCGTCTTCGACGATCCACGCGTCGGTGGCGTGCGCGGTGGCGAGCAGCGCGCGGCGGCGCGCCAAGCTCATCACCGAACCCAGCGGGTATTGGTGCGAGGGCGAGACCACCATCAGCTTGGGCGGCTTGCCGCGCTGGCGCGTGCGTGCGGGCACGTCGAAGCGCATGCCTTCGTCGTCCACCGGCAGTGGCACGGTGCGGATGCCCGCAGCAGTGAGCACGCTGCGCACGCCCCAGTAGCCGGGGTCTTCAATCCACGCGCTGTCGCCCGCATCGCACAGCAGTTGTGCGATGAGTTGCAGCGACGGGTGGATGCCCGCGGTGATGATGATCTGCTCGGGCTCGCAGCGCACGCCGCGTGCGGTGCGCAGGTAGTCCGCCAGCGCGGTGCGCAGCGGCAGGTAGCCGGCACCCACCGGATATGTCAGCAACGCCGGCGAGGGTTTGCGCAGCAACCGGTTGTGCAGCCGCGACCAGATGCGCGCCGGAAACATTCGCACTTCCGGTACGCCCGGCATAAAAGCGCCCCATTGCCGCGAACTGGCGCCCGCATCGCGCACCAGCGCACGGCCTCGCGTGGAGAGCATCGGTGCGATGGGCGCAGCCGCTTCAGCAACCTCAGCAACAGGGGCCGCTGGCACAGGCGTCGCGTCCAGCCGGTCCGGTGCGGTATCGGCGACGAAGGTGCCGCTGCCAACGCCTGCCGATACATAGCCTTCCACGCCCAACTGCTCGTACACGTGGATGACTGTGTTGCGTGCAATGCCCAGTTCGGTGGCCAACTGACGTGACGATGGCAGGCGCGTGCCGGGCTGCAGTTCGTCGCGCAGGATGCCCTCCTGCAGCGCGCGGTACAGGCGGCGGTGGTCGGGCTCGCCACTGGTGTCGGAGCGGTCGAAGCGGCGCTGCAGGTAGTCGACCAGCATGCTGGCGCGGTGGGTGGGGGAGTGATCGGCCATACGAATATCTGAGCCCGGGATGCGCCGCAAAGCGTAGCGAGCGGCCTGAGGTTGGCCCGAGAAGCGCAGTCGTACTCGTGTACGACGAGCATCACAGGGTCAAGATCGGGTCGCGCAGTCGCTTTGCGGTGTATCTCGAAAGTGGTTCCATCAGAAAAACATGATTGGGTCTCATTGTACGGGGCCAATGGCTGCCACACTGGCCTCCATCCGATCTTTTTTGACCCAACGCACCCCAACGCCATGAACGCCCGAGACCCGCAACAGAATGCCCAATGGAATGCCCGCCGCCTGGCCGCCACGCCGCGTGGCGTGGGTGTGATGACCGACCGCTACGCAGAGCGCGCCGAGAACGCCCTGTTCTGGGACGTGGAAGGCCGCCGCTACATCGACTTCGCGGCCGGCATTGCCGTGGTGAACACGGGGCACCGTCACCCGCGCCTGGTGCAGGCCGTGCGTGAGCAGCTCGACCACTTCACGCACACGGCGTATCAGATCGTGCCGTATGGCTCGTCCGTCGAACTGGCCGAGCGCCTGAATGCGGCCACGCCCGGCACGCACGCCAAGAAGACCGCGTTCTTCACCACGGGTGCCGAGGCTGTAGAGAACGCCATCAAGATCGCCCGTGCACACACCGGCCGACCCGGCGTGATCGCGCTCACGGGCGCCTTCCACGGCCGCACGTTCATGGGCATGTCGCTCACGGGCAAGGTCGTGCCGTACAAGACGGGCTTTGGTCCGTTTCCGGGCAGCATCTATCACGTGCCGGCGCCGGTCGCGCTGCACGGCGTGAGCACGCAGGATTCGCTCGATGCCATCAACCGCCTGTTCAAGGCTGACATCGACCCGCGCCAGGTTGCAGCCATCATCTTCGAACCGGTGCAGGGCGAGGGCGGTTTCTACCAGATGCCTGCCGACTTCGTGCGCGCCGTGCGTGCACTGTGCGATGAGCACGGCATCGTGATGATTGCCGATGAAGTGCAGACCGGCTTTGCCCGCACCGGCAAGCTGTTCGCCATGGAGCACACCGGCGTGCTGCCCGATTTGATGACGATGGCCAAGGGTCTGGCCGGCGGTCTGCCGCTGTCGGCAGTCACTGGCCGTGCGGAAATCATGGACGCACCGGCGCCGGGTGGCCTGGGCGGCACGTATGCCGGCAACCCGTTGGCTGTGGCCGCCGCCCATGCGGTGCTCGACATCATTGCCGACGAGAAGCTGTGCGAGCGCTCCGCCGCACTTGGCGCACGTCTGGTGGATGCGCTCAACGGCATGAAGGCCAAGCAACCGCGCATTGCTGAAGTGCGTGGCGTGGGCGCGATGGTTGCTGTGGAATTCAACACGCCGGATGGCAAGCCCGACGCCGATTTCACCAAGCGCGTGCAGCAACGTGCGCTCGACGCCGGTCTGCTGCTGCTGTCGTGCGGCGTGTACGGCAATGTGATCCGCTTCCTGTTCCCGCTCACGATTGAAGACGCGGTGTTCGAAGAGGGGCTTGCCATTCTGCAACGCGCACTGGAGGGCTGACAGCATGACCCGCACTGATTTGCCGAGCGCACCCGCAGCACCGATCGTGCTCAAAGACCCGAGCCTGTGGCGCACGCAGGCGTTCCTTGCCGGCACGTGGGCCGATGCCGATGACGGCGCCACGCGCGATGTGACCGATCCCGCCACCGGCCGAAAGATCGGTACCGTGCCCGGCATGGGTGCCGCCGAAACGCGCCGCGCCATCGAGGCTGCACAAGTTGCACAGCGTGCCTGGCGCAAGGTGCCGGCGCGTGAGCGGTCGAAGATCTTGCGCCGCCTGGCTGATTTGATGATGGATCACCAGCAGGATCTCGCTGCCATCCTCACGGCCGAGCAAGGCAAGCCACTGCCCGAAGCCGCCGGCGAGATCGCCTACGCTGCTTCGTTCATCGAGTGGTTTGCCGAAGAAGCGCGCCGCGTGTACGGCGACACGATTCCCGCGCCGCAGAGCGATCGTCGCATCGTCGTCACCAAGGAGCCGATCGGTGTCACGGCCGCCATCACGCCGTGGAACTTCCCGATCGCGATGATGACGCGCAAGGTGGGCCCGGCGCTGGCGGCGGGCTGCTCGATGGTGGTCAAGCCTGCGCTTGAGACGCCCTATTCCGCGCTGGCTTTTGCAGAGCTGGCTGCGCGTGCGGGTGTCCCTGCGGGTTTGCTCTCCGTCATCACGGGTGATTCGCAAGCCATCGGCGGTGAACTGACCTCCAACACCACCGTGCGCAAGCTGAGCTTCACGGGCTCCACGGGTGTCGGCAAGCTGCTGATGCGCCAGTGCGCGGAAGACATCAAGAAGCTCTCGCTCGAACTGGGCGGCAACGCGCCCTTCATCGTGTTCGACGATGCCGATGTCGATGCTGCCGTGGAAGGCGCGATGATCGCCAAATACCGCAACGCCGGCCAGACCTGTGTGTGCGCCAATCGCTTCTATGTGCAGCGCGGTATCTACGACACGTTTGCCGCCAAGCTGGCGGATGCCGTGCGCGCGCTGCGCGTGGGCAACGGCACCGAGCCCGGCGTGCAGCAGGGCCCGCTGATCCATATGCGTGCAATGGACAAGGTGCGCCAGCATCTGGACGATGCGGTTGCGCAAGGCGCACGCGTGCTGGTGGGCGGCAAGCCGCATGCGCTTTCCGCACAGGGCGGCGCGTTCTTCGAACCGACTGTCGTGGTGGATGCCAAGCCCGGCATGCTGGTCGCGCATGAAGAGACCTTCGGCCCGCTGGCAGCGCTCATCCCCTTCGACACCGAAGACGAAGCGGTGGCCGCTGCCAACGACACCGAGTTCGGCTTGGCCGCGTACTTCTACACGCGTGACCTGGGCCGCGCGTGGCGTGTATCGGAGGCGCTGGAGTCGGGCATGGTCGGCGTCAACACCGGGCTGATCTCGACGGCCGAAGCACCATTCGGTGGCGTCAAGCAATCAGGCCTCGGCCGCGAAGGCTCCAGGTACGGCATCGACGAGTACCTGGAGATCAAGTACATCAACATGGCTGGCCTATAAGCAACACGCGCGGCATCAAGCAGCATGAGCGCCTCGGCTGGATCTTCGCCCTTGCAGCGAAGGTTCAGGCCGGGGCGTTTTTCGTGGTGGGAAAGCGCCGTGCGAAGTCTTCCAACGGCAGCCGCAGGGCGTTGGTGAGATAGCTCACCGTGCGGTAGAAGCCGGCCAGCATCAGCAGTTCGAGCACGGCATCGTCGCTGTAGTGGGCTTTCACGCGTGCCCACAGCGTGTCGTCGATATCGCATGCGTCGTGCAGCGCATCGCAGAACTGCAGCAACGTTGTCTCGTGTGGCTGCCAGCAGGCGTCGGTCGGATCGCCGTTCACCAGTGAGTGGATCTGCGCTTCAGTCAGGCTGGCTGCTTCGCCGAAGATCGCGATATGCACGCCCCATTCGTACTCGGACCGGCAGCGCGCGGTCGTGCGGTCGATCACGAGTTCGCGGTCTCGCAGGCTGAGGTGTCCCTTGTCCAGCAGACCGCCTGCGAAGAACTTGCTGGCCAGCCGTTCATCGCGGGCCAGCGTCGTGAATAGGGTCAGCGGTGGTTGCCCGCGCATGACCTTGTCGATGGTGTGTTGGATGGATGCAGCAAAAGGTGGGGTTGCGGGGGCAATGCGAGCGGTTTCCATGTGGTCTCCTGCGCTATGATTTTCATAGTAAACGTACAAAATTTGCTATGGAAAGTAAAGCATGAGAACACCACTTCCCGGCAGAGCCGTGCGCGGCTCGGATTCCGGCCGCCCGATCATGGTGGCGCTGGACCTGTTCGGCCGACGCGGCACACTGCGCATCATCTGGGAGTTGCGCGACGGCCCACTGAATTTCCGGACGCTGCAGGACGCGGCGGATACCAATCCGGCTGTGCTCAACACGCGCCTCAAGGAGTTGCGTGCTGCCGGGCTGGTCGATCACGACGAAGGCGGGTACCGCCTCACCGACTTGTGCGTCGAGCTACAGTCGCTGCTCATGCCGCTCAATGCGTGGGCCGAGCGCTGGGCATTGGCGGTGAGCCATGACGCGGCCGATTGATCGCCACGCTTTCGACAGAGCATAACGAGACGACACAACGGCTTAGCCGCATTGCTCGGCGCTTGCTCTATAATCACGACTTCCTGACGCGCCGATTTGACGACTGGCTTGCGGGCGCGCGGGAGTCCTGATGGCACGAATGTGGTTCAGGGCTCTCATTACAAATGCGGCTAAAGAGGTTCGGTCAGAACGTGGGTAGTGAAGATAAGCGCCCCACGTGCGCCACATGAGAACCCGATTGGTTGCAACACAGCGTTGCCGGTCGGGTTTTTTCTTTGGTGCCATGACAGAACTTCAGGCGGCCTCCGCAGATGCTGCGGTCGAGGCCAATGTGTCCGAAACACCATCTCCAGCGGCACACAAGGGCAAACCAGCCAACGCCATCGGCCTGGTTGTGCCCGAGCGCATGCACTTTGCCGAGCCGCTGCCGTTGCGCAACGGCTCGCAGATCGCCGGCTACGACCTGATGGTCGAGACCTACGGCACGCTCAACGCCGACCGCTCCAATGCCGTGCTCATCTGCCACGCGCTCAACGCCTCGCACCACGTGGCGGGCGTGCATGCGGAAGGCGAAGTCGGCTGGTGGGACAACATGGTTGGCCCTGGCAAGCCAGTGGATACCAACCGCTTTTTCGTCATCGGGGTGAACAACCTCGGCTCGTGTTTCGGCTCGACCGGCCCGATGAGCCCACACCCGGAGACGGGCGACCCGTACGGCGCACGCTTTCCGGTGGTGACGGTGGAAGACTGGGTGAATGCCCAGGCACGCGTGGCGGATCGCTTTGGCATCCAGCAGTTCGCGGCGGTGATGGGCGGCAGCCTTGGCGGCATGCAGGCGCTGGCGTGGAGCCTGATGTATCCGGAGCGCGTGCGGCACTGCGTGGTGGTGGCTTCCACGCCCAAGCTGTCGGCGCAGAACATCGCCTTCAACGAGGTGGCACGCAGCGCCATCCTGTCCGACCCCGACTTCCACGGGGGCGATTACTACGCGCACAACGTCAAGCCCAAGCGCGGCCTGCGCGTAGCGCGCATGATCGGCCACATCACGTATCTGTCGGACGAGGACATGGCGTCCAAGTTCGGCCGCGAGCTCAAGGCTGACGACATCCGCTTCTCGTTCGATGTCGAGTTCCAGGTCGAGAGCTATCTGCGCTATCAGGGCGACAAGTTTGCCGAGTACTTCGACGCCAACACGTACCTGCTGATCACGCGCGCGCTCGACTATTTCGACCCGGCGCTGGCGTATGGCGGCAATCTGACCAAGGCCGTGGCACACACGCAAGCGAGTTACCTCGTCGTCAGCTTCACGACCGACTGGCGCTTTGCCCCAGCGCGCAGCCGCGAGCTGGTCAAGGCGCTGCTCGACAACAAGCATCGCGTCACCTACGGCGAGATCGAAGCCCCGCACGGCCACGACGCCTTCCTCTTGGAAGACACGCGCTACCACGCTCTGGTGCGCGCCTACTACGAACGCATCGCCCAGGAGATCGGCGCATGACCACGCAAACGCTGAATCCTGTTGGTGCACCCTCGGTAGTGCCGAACATCCTGGCCGACCGCGCAGACTTCCGCGCCATCGCCCGCTGGATCGAGCCGCGCTCCACGGTGCTCGACCTGGGGTGTGCTGATGGCAGCCTGCTGCGCGTGCTGCAGGACGAGCTGGACGTGCAGGCCTACGGCATTGAGATTGATGATGCCGGCGTGCTGGCCACCGCCAAGAAGGGCGTGCAGGTGATCCAGCAGAATCTGGAGGGCGGCTTGGCGTTGTTCGAAGACAAGAGCTTCGACACCGTCATCCTCTCGCAGACGCTGCAGACCATCCACAACACCGCGCAGGTGCTGCGCGAGATGCTGCGCGTGGGTCGCGAGTGCATCGTGTCGTTCCCGAACTTTGGCTATTGGCCGCATCGGCTGTCGATCTTCCGCGGGCGCATGCCGGTGTCGGAATCGCTGCCATATGAGTGGTACGACACGCCCAATGTGCGTGTGCTGACCATTCGCGACTTCGAGGCGCTGGCGCCCAAGGTCGGGCTGCTGATTCTCGATCGCGTTGTGCTGCATGAGGGCAGCGTGGTGCGCTGGGGTGCCAACTGGCGCGGCAGCGTGGCGGTGTACCGGGTGCGCGCGGCCTGATTGCACGCCGCGGCGCGAGCAGGTTGCCGCGGCAATTTTTGTGCCTGTCCGTGCGCCCGCGCCACGTCAACGCGAGACGGCGCGGCGCGGTACACTCGATCATCTTCCGATGAGGAGCGCGCGATGGGCATACCAGTCACACGACGCATGCTGCGGACAGTCGTTGCCGTGGCGGCGAGCGCCGCGATGCTGCCGGCGCTGGCAGCCACTGCACCGACGGAGCTCCACAGCGATGCCGCTGCCCTCACGCAGATCGCTATCGCGCACTACGAGCAGAACGATTTCGGTCACGCATTCGACGAGTTCGCTGAGGCCGCGCAACGCGGCAATCGCCTCGCGCAATTCAACTACGCGATGATGCTGATGCGTGGCGAGGGCACGATCGCCCGGCCCGAGGAGGCCGTCAAATGGCTGCGCCGCGCCGCTGATAACCAGATGACCCACGCGCAGTTTGCCTACGGCGAGCTGTACGAACGCGGCGAACTGGTACCGCGGTCTCTGGAAGAAGCGAACAAGTGGTACGAGCGTGCCGCCACCGCCGGGCACATCGAGGCGCAGCGTGCACTCGCCACCAACTACTTCACCGGCCGCGGCGTGCCGCTCGACTACGGACGCGCCTTCACCTGGTACAAGAAGGCGGCCGAGGGCGGTGATGCGCCATCGCAGTACATCGTCGGCAGTTACTACGAACGCGGTGAGCCCGGTGTGGTGCCGCAGGATATCGAGCAGGCCAAGAACTGGTATGGCAAGGCGGCCGCACAAGGCGACATTGGCGCATTGGCCAAGTTGCGTGAGCTGGTGGAGAAGACCTATCGGGCCAAGCGCGGCGATCCACCCACGGCGGCGCGTCCGTCCTTGTAGCAGCGCAGGCATGAAAAAAACCGCCGGGCATGGCTTCATGCACCGGCGGTTTTCTTTTGGCAGCGTTGGATATCGCGCCGTCAACAGCAGCGGCCGACGCGTCCTTGGTAGCGCGCGTCCTGGCGTTCGCGGAAGAAGTCTTCGTACGTCATGACAGGCCGCCCGGGATGGGTCTCCTGCATGTGGCGCACGTAGGTGTCGTAGTCCGGCACGCCCACCATCAGGCGCAGGGTCTGGCCCAGGTAGCGGCCGAAGTTTTCGAGTTCTTCGCGCATGTCGTTGCTCAGGCGCCCAGCGCTTCGTACGGCGTTTCGTTGACGGTCGGGCGGTTGGCTGCGCGCGCCTTGAGCACCGTGCGCAGTCCGTACCAACCGATGCTCATCACCACCAGGATGAACAGGCCGCACAGGAACGCGTCGATGCGGTCGTTCAGCACGATCTGCTGCATCTGCGCCATCGACTTGGCCGGGGCCAGCAGCTTGCCCTCGGCAACGGCGCTGGCGTACTTGTTGGCGTGCGCCAGGAAGCCGATCTTCGGGTCCGGATCAAACAGCTTCTGCCAGCCGGCGGTGAGCGTGCAGATCAGCAGCCATGCGGTCGGCAGCAGCGTCACCCATACGTAGCGGTCACGCTTCATCTTGACCAGCACGCAGGTGCCCAGTGTCAGCGCAATCGCGGCCAGCATCTGGTTGGAGATGCCGAACAGCGGCCACAGGGTGTTGATGCCACCCAGCGGGTCGACCACGCCTTGGTACAGGAAGTAGCCCCACAGCGCGACGGTCGCAGCCGTAGCGATCAAGTTGGCGACCAACGAATCGGTGCGCTTGAGTGCCGGCACAAACGTACCCAGCAGATCCTGCAGCATGAAGCGGCCCGCACGCGTGCCCGCATCCACGGCGGTGAGGATGAACAGCGCCTCGAACAGAATCGCGAAGTGGTACCAGAAGGCCATCATGGCTTGGCCGCCCACCACCTGGTGCAGGATGTGCGCCATGCCAACGGCCAGCGTCGGCGCGCCACCCGCACGGGCGAGGATGGTGTTCTCACCCACGTCCTTGGCGGTCTGGATCAGCACATCAGGCGTGATGACGAAGCCCCAGGTGGACAGCGTTTGCGCCACTGCATCGGGCGTGGCGCCCACCAGTGCCGCCGGGCTGTTCATCGCAAAGTACACGCCCGGGTTGATGACCGAAGCGGCTACCAACGCCATGATGGCAACGAACGATTCCATCAGCATCGCGCCGTAGCCGATGAAGCGTGCCTGCGTTTCGTTCTCCAGCAGCTTGGGCGTGGTGCCCGACGAGATGAGCGAGTGGAAACCCGACACCGCGCCGCACGCAATCGTGATGAACAGGAACGGGAACAGATTGCCCGACCACACGGGGCCACCGCCGGCCGCAAACTGCGTGAGCTGCGGCATCTGCATCTTCGGTGCCACGATCAGGATGCCGATGGCCAGCGCGATGATCGTGCCGATCTTCAGGAAGGTCGACAGGTAATCACGCGGGGCCAGCAGCAGCCACACCGGCAGCACCGAGGCAACGAAGCCGTACCCGATGAGCATCCACGTCAGCGCCTTGCCGTCGAACGTGAACAGTGGTGCGAGCGCAGCGTTCTCATGCACAGCCTGGCCGCCAATGATGGCGAGCATCAGCAGCACGAAGCCGATGATCGACACCTCGCCGATGCGGCCCGGGCGGATGTAGCGCACGTACACGCCCATGAACAGCGCGATAGGAATTGTTGCCGCCACCGTGAAGGTGCCCCAGGGCGAGCCGACCAGCGCCTTCACCACAATCAGTGCCAGCACGGCCAGGATGATGATCATGATGAGGAACGCGCCAAACAGCGCAATCACGCCGGGCACCGTGCCCATCTCGCTCTTCACCAGATCCCCCAGTGAGCGCCCATCGCGGCGGCTGGAGATGAACAGCACGATGAAGTCCTGCACCGCGCCGGCAAACACCACGCCGGCCAGAATCCACAGCATGCCCGGCAGATAGCCCATCTGCGCGGCCAGCACGGGGCCCACCAGCGGGCCGGCACCGGCAATGGCCGCGAAGTGGTGGCCGAACAGCACGTACTTGTTGGTGGGGACGTAATCGAGCCCGTCGTTGTGACGCCAGGCGGGCGTCTTGCGGGTGCCGTCCAGGCCGAGCACTTTGTCGGCAATAAAACGGCTGTAATAGCGATACGCAATCAGGTAGATACACACGGCAGCCACCACCACCCAAAGCGCGCTGACTGCCTCGCCGCGCGCAAGCGCAACGGTGGCAAAGGCAGACGCGCCAAGAATGGCGACGACCAGCCAGATCAGGTGTTGCCTGATGAAGCTCATGTCGGTCTCCTCGAACCTTGGTCGAAGCGGGATGTGGGCTCATCCCTGCGGGTTGATCCTGCCGATCATGTCGCTCTCGCGTCGTCGGCAAGGTTTGCACGCAGTCCGTTGGCCTGAGTTGGTCGGACGGCGAGGCCGTGTAGTATTTGCCAGCCTCAGTGCCTGCCACAAGCGGAGGACTACGCAGCACCTGTCCGTAGTACTACGCAGGCCACGTGATTCCCAATCGAAAACGCGCCCGAACCTTACGATGTTGCGATGCAAGGTGCCGCGCCCTGCCATGAAGCTCCGCCAGAAGATTCTGTTACTCGCCGTCGCGCCGCTGACCATCGCCATGCTGGCGATCATGCTGACCGTGCGGCATCAGTCGATCGCGCTGGCGCAGCATGAGCGGCAGTTGGTGGAGTCCGCCTACCTGCAGGCCAAGGAGACGGAACTGCGCGCTTACGTCAAGCTCGCGCAGAGCGCCATCGCGCCGCTCGTTGCCTCTGGCCGTGACGATGCGGCCACGCGCGACGAAGCCATGCGCACCCTCGCCCGCCTCGACTTCGGCACCGACGGTTATTTCTTTCTCTACGACATGCGCGGCAGGAACCTGATGCACCCGCGTCAGCCCGAGCTTGTCGGCCGGGACCTGTGGGATCTGACCGATGCGGGCGGACAACCCACCATCCAGAGGCTGGTCGCGGCCGCGCAGAACGGCGGCGGTTTCGTGCGCTACATGTGGGACAAGCCCTCTACGCACCAGAGCGTGCCCAAACTCGGCTATGTCGAGCCGATTCCGAAGTGGGGCTGGATGGTCGGTACCGGCCTCTACCTGGATGACATCGAACAGACCCTGCGCCAGATCGATCAGCGCGC
Source organism: Ralstonia sp. ASV6 (assembly GCF_016429285.1). Classification (GTDB taxonomy): domain Bacteria; phylum Pseudomonadota; class Gammaproteobacteria; order Burkholderiales; family Burkholderiaceae; genus Ralstonia; species Ralstonia flaminis. Next base: position 27,934 of record NZ_JAELUI010000023.1, on the reverse strand, counting down.
ACAGACCAATATCGACCAGACACTCGCCTGGGTGGTGGCCATCGCGGCCATCAGCATCCTGCTGGTGGCGGGCAGCGGCCTGGCGCTCAACGTGAGCGACCATCGTGAGGCGGATGCCAAGTTGCGCCAGCTTGCGCAGCAGGTGGTGCGCTCCCAGGAAGACGAGCGGGCCCGTGTCTCGCGAGAACTGCATGACGGCATCAGCCAGGTGCTGGTGTCGACCAAGCTGTTGCTGGAGACGGCGCACGGTCATCTGGAAGCGCAGCCTGCGAAAGCCGCCGCCACCGACAAGGCCGCCAGCATGCTGCGTCGCGCGCTCGATCGCTTGAACGGCGCGCTGGGCGAGGTGCGGCGCGTGTCGCACAATCTGCGTCCCGCACTGCTCGATGATCTGGGCCTGGCGGCTGCGCTGGAACTGCTCGTGCGCGAAACACGCGAAGCGCATGAAGACCGGCAACCGGGTTTCGCCATCGCGCTCGAGCTCGCCGGGCCGACCGTGCAGTTGCCGGATGCCTGCAACACGGCGCTGTTCCGCATCGCACAGGAAGCCATCTCCAACGTCGAGCGCCACGCCACGTATGCCACCCGCATCGGCGTGCTGCTGGAGAACGACATCGATGCCGTGCGGTTGTCCATTCGCAACAACGGCCCGGGCTTCGATGTCGAATCCGTGCAGGTGGATCCCGAACACGGCATTGGCCTGCGCAACATGCGTGAACGCATGGCTGCGCTGGGCGGCACCTGTACCATTGTTTCCGACGTGCATGGCACGGAGGTCTGCGCCGTGCTGCCGCACATCGTCATTGCTCAACTGGCCGCTGCGACTTCGGCCGCTTCCACTGCTTTGCCCGCCTCCGCATGAACACGCCTGTCAAATTGCTCCTCGTCGACGATCACCCGCTGGTGCGCGATGGTGTGCGCGTGCGGCTGGAAGCCGTGCCGCATTTTGAAGTGGTGGGCGAAGCGGGCGATGCTGAAGCTGCACTCGAAGCCGCACGCACGCTGTCGCCCGATCTGGCGCTGATGGACATCGGTATGCGCGGCATGAACGGCATTGCGCTCACTGAAAAATTTGCCGAGCAGTTTCCGGAGATTGCCGTGCTGGTGCTGTCAATGCACGACAACCTGGAATACGTGCGCCAGGTGATCCGCGCCGGTGCACGCGGTTACGTGCTCAAAGACGCGCCTGCCAGCGAGCTGGTCGACGCGATTGATGCGGTGCTTGCTGGTCGCGCCTTCTACAGTGCGCAACTGGCGATGCGCATGGCCGAGCAGGCCATCATGCCCACGCCCGTTGAGGCGCTTACACCGCGTGAGCGCGACATCCTCGATGGCATCGCCAAGGGTTACGCCAACAAGCGCATCGCCGATGAACTCGGGCTCTCCGTGCGCACGGTGGAGTCGCACCGCCTGAACCTCAAGCGCAAGCTCGGCATCGAGGGCCAGGCGGAGCTGGTGAAGTTTGCCGTGGAGCTGGGCAAGGGCCGCTAGGTCATCGCTATCGTTGCTGTTGTCGCTATCGTCTTCCGAGGTTTGCCATGCCGCGCTTTGCCGCCAACCTGTCCATGATGTATCAGGAGCACGCGTTTCTCGACCGCTTTGTCGCTGCGGCAAAGGATGGCTTCGAGGGCGTGGAGTTTCTCTTTCCCTACGACTTTGACCGCGCGGAAATCCGTGCCCGCCTGGACGATGCAGGCCTCACGCAAGCGCTGTTCAACGCCCCGCCGGGCGATTGGGCAAGCGGCGAGCGCGGCATTGCCTCACTGCCCGGGCGCGAAGACGAGTTCAAGCGCGGCATTGCCACGGCGCTGGAGTATGCGCAGGTGCTCGGCAATACGCGCCTGCATGTGATGGCCGGTCTGCTGTCCGCCGGCGCCGACCGCGCACGCCATCAGGCCACCTACGTGAGCAACGTCGCCTATGCCGCGCGCGAGGCGGCAAGCGCGGGCATCACCATCGTGCTCGAGCCGATCAACACACGCGACATGCCGGGTTTTTTCCTCACACATCAAGCGCAAGCGCATGCGGTGTGCAAGGAGGTGGGCGCCCCCAACCTGAAGGTGCAGTTCGACCTGTACCACGCGCAGATCATGGAGGGCGATCTGTCGGTCAAGCTCAAGCAGTACGTTGCGGATGTCGGCCACGTGCAGATTGCCGGCGTGCCCGATCGCCACGAGCCGGATGCGGGCGAGCTGAACTACCCCCACCTCTTCGCGTTGATGGATGCGCTGGGCTACGACGGCTGGGTCGGTTGCGAGTACCGGCCGCGTGCGGGTACCAGCGAGGGGCTGGGCTGGCTCAGGCGTTGGCGCGAGAGCCAACGCTGATCGGTTTTCGTCGCAAAGAAAAACGGCCGGACGTGCATAAGCACTCCGGCCGTTGTTTTGTTGGTGCGCCAGCTTACGACTTGCACGCACCCACGTAGCGCCCCTGATAGCGGAAGCCAATGGTCATCGGCCCGAACTGCGGATGCTGCGAGCGCCCTGTCCCCGAAATGTCGTAGCGGTTGGCGCTCAGGGGACCGCTGCCTTCCAGCGTGCCCGTGCCGCCTTGCGCGCCGGCATCGCAGTTGACCTTCACCTTGAGCGTGCCCGCAACATAGTTCCATTGCGTCAGGCGGCAGCCAGGCATGTCGCGGGCCATGTTGCGCTCCATCGTTGCGCGAACGTCGCCGGCATCCTTGCTCGCCAGGCAGCCGGTGCTGGTATGCACGGAGACCTGGCGGCCGTGCTCATCCGGAATCGCCAGCGGCTTGCCGTTGACGGTGTAGCTGGTCTTGTCTTCCCACTGCCCTGGTGTCACTTCCTGCGCGTAGGCACAGACGGCCAGTCCGGTCAGCAAGGCACCACTCAACCACGATTTCATGCTTGTTCTCCCCAGTTGATAAGAAAACGGCGCTCTTGGGCGCCGTTCCGGTTGATGCGTTTGTTGTTGGATCAGACCGTCATCTGCATCGCTGCAGGCCGCAGCGGTGTGCGTGCAAACGGCGTCTCGACGATCGGCTCGGGTTTGCGCGAGGCGACCACGCTCAGGCGATCGCCAATCGGTTCTGCGGCCTGCGCCGCACCGCCACCCACCACCAGGCGGTATCCACCGCCGCGCACGGTCTGGATCAGGCCGTCGCAGGGCGTGCCAGCCAGCGCCACGCGCAGCTTGCGCACGTGCACATCGACGGTACGTTCCCCCACGAAGACATGGTTGCCCCACACGCGGTCAAGCAGTTGCGTACGCGAGTGCACGCGCTGCGGATGCGCGACCAGGAAGTGCAGCAGGCGGAATTCCAGCGGGCTGAGTGCGATGGCGCGCGGGCCGGTTTCGGTTTGCGCAGTCACGCCCAGCGTGAGCGGATCAAGGCTCAGGCCGTTGACCTGCAGGATCTCGTCGCCTTGCTGCGGTGTGCGTCGGCGCAGCACGGCGCGGATGCGTGCATGCAGCTCGCCCGTATCGCACGGCTTGACGACGTAGTCGTCTGCACCGGCATCGAGCGCCGCAATCTTGGCGCGTGCGTCGCCGTGGCGCGATAACACGATGACCGGCAGGCCGCGCGTTTGCGTGCTGGCACGCAACGCCAGCAGCATGTCGATCGACTCACGCTCGGGCCATGCCCACTCCATTACCAGCAGATCCGGCGTAGACGCCTGGATTGCGGCTTGCGCTTGCGCAGGGCTGTCGACACGCAGGACATGATGTCCGCCGTCGCGCAGGGAAAATGACAAACGTTCGCCCTCTGCCTGGTCCTGTTCGACCAGCACGATTTGAGTACCCACTTGTAAAACCTCCCGTCTAACCAGCCGACACATTCCGGCGAGCAGCCTTGCGGCTGCGCTCTGCTGTCTGCGGTGCGCGTTGTTATGGATTCCGTGCAGGCATTGCGCGTTTGCCTGCTGGTCGTGCCTCTCGGGCGCCATCTGCCGGGCCTTGCGGATCAGCAGGGCGATCGTCGTGTGTTGCCGTCCCGTTGACGATCGGTGGCGGAGCCTCCTGGTATATCCAGGGTGGTTTGGGATTGGTTGATCGGCCCCCCGGTCTTCTTGTCGCGTGCTGCACTGTGCAATCGTTTGCACAAGGTGCGGCATCACTTACGCGAAAACCGAGCCGGCGCCCCCCCGGGCACCGGGAAGATGGGGGGTATCCCCATCCGCACATGGCATTGACCAGCCTTCCTTTCCCGATTCCTCTTGTCTGGATACCCCCTCCGGCTCGTGGAAGAGAGATCCTGTTTTGCCGGATTATAAGAATCCCGCAGGAATTCGTCACGCACCATTTTTAAAAGTCGGTAATTTTTTAGGGGCGGTACATTTCGTACGTCAATGATTGACATGCGCTCTTCACAAAGCTATGTCTGGCAATGGTTTTGGGGCGCATCATGCTTGCAATGATTCGTCATTCGCATAAATGCATGGCTATTATGTTTTCAATGGCATAACGTGCATTCATCTGTGCGCGGAGGTATTTTTTACAACGCAATTCAATTAAATTTAAATCAAGTGGACTGTTTTGTTGAAAGGGGTAAATCGCGCAATTTAAACCTTTAGGATTACTGCTCGCTGCTTAAGCAAGCGCCGGCAGTGAGCAAAAAAAAACCCGCACGCGGCGGGCTTTTTCTGGAGAGCGTGCGCATCAGCCCTGCAGGCGGCCCTCCAGGCGCGCCTTGGCTTCCGGCAGTGCCTGCGGCAGGTGGTTCGCCAGTTGTGTGAACAGTTCGTCGTGCAGCGCCAGTTCTTGCTTCCAGGCGGCGGCATCCAGCGAGATCACCTTGGCAAACTGCTCGGCCGTGAAGTCCAGGCCTTCCCAGCGCAGCTCTTCGTAGCGCGGCGACACACCGAAGACATTCTCGTTGCCCTGTGCCTGACCTTCGATACGGTCGATCATCCACTTCAGCACGCGCATGTTCTCGCCGAAGCCTGGCCACACGAACTTGCCGTTCTCGTCCTTGCGGAACCAGTTCACGCAGAAGATCTTCGGCAGCGTGGCGCCGCTTGTTGCCAGTTGGTCGCCCAGCTTGAGCCAGTGCGCGAAGTAGTCGGCCATGTTGTAGCCGCAGAACGGCAGCATGGCGAACGGGTCGCGGCGCACAACGCCTTGCTGGCCAGCGGCGGCGGCGGTGGTTTCCGAGCCCATCGTGGCGGCCATGTATACGCCTTCGGTCCAGTCGCGGGCTTCCGTCACCAGCGGCACGGTGGTCGAGCGGCGGCCACCGAAAATGAACGCATCAATGGGTACGCCGGCCGGGTTGTCCCATTGCGGGTCGATCGACGGGCACTGCGCGGCCGGCGCCGTGAAGCGCGCGTTCGGGTGCGCGGCCTTGCGGCCGGTTTCCTTGGCCGATTCCGGCGTCCAGTCCTGGCCTTGCCAGTCGATCAGGTGCGCAGGCGGCGTATCCGTCATGCCTTCCCACCACACGTCGCCGTCGTCCGTCAGCGCCACGTTGGTGAAGATGACGTTTTCCTTGAGCGTGGCCATCGCGTTGAAGTTGGTCTTCTCGCTGGTGCCCGGGGCCACGCCAAAGTAGCCGGCCTCCGGGTTGATGGCGTACAGGCGCGTCTGGCCGTCGGCGTCCTGGCGGGGCTTGATCCAGGCGATATCGTCGCCGATGGTCGTCACCTTCCAGCCGTTGAAGCCGGCCGGCGGAATCAGCATCGCAAAGTTGGTCTTGCCGCAGGCCGACGGGAAGGCCGCCGCCACGTGGTAAGTCTTACCTTCCGGCGAGGTCACGCCCAGGATCAGCATGTGCTCGGCCAGCCAGCCCTGGTCGCGGCCCATGGTCGAGGCGATCCGCAGTGCGAAGCACTTCTTGCCCAGCAGCGCGTTGCCGCCGTAGCCCGAACCGAACGACCAGATTTCGCGCGTTTCCGGAAAGTGCACGATGTACTTGGTCGGGTTGCACGGCCACGGCACGTCCTTTTCACCAGCAGCCAGCGGCTTGCCGACAGTGTGCACGCACGGCACGAAGTCGCCATCGGTATCCAGCACGTCATACACGGCACGGCCCATGCGGGTCATGATGCGCATGTTGACGGCCACGTACGGGCTGTCCGACAGTTCCACGCCAATGTGCGCGATCGGCGAGCCCAGCGGACCCATCGAGAACGGCACCACGTACAGCGTGCGGCCGCGCATGCAGCCATCAAACAGGCCGTTCAGCGTCTGGCGCATCTCGGCGGGGGCCGTCCAGTTGTTGGTGGGGCCAGCGTCTTCCTTCTTCTGCGAGCAGATGAAAGTGCGGTCTTCCACGCGCGCCACGTCCGACGGGTCCGACAGCGCCAGGAACGAGTTCTTGCGCTTGGCCGGGTTGAGCTGCTTCATCGTGCCGGCGGCGACCATCTCGGCGCACAGGCGGTCATACTCCTCTTGCGAGCCATCGCACCAGACAATGCGCTCCGGCTTGGTGAGTGCAGCGATTTCGCCCACCCAAGCGACCAGGCGCGGGTGTTTCACGTAATCGGGCACGTTCAATGCGGGCACGCCCTGCATCGCGGGTTGATTCATGACCAAAACTCCAATGGAAGTGAAAAAGAAAGCGGTGGCAGATCAGCACGGCAGCCAGGGCCAGGGCGCCCGGCGGCGGAGTGGAAAGCGATCGACGGCGCATCGTGAACGGGCCGGATCCGCGATTTCCAGTGGGAGGGGCAACGCAGGCGGAAGGACAGGAGCCGTGCTGATTTCACATTCAGTTACAAAGCGGTGCACTGACGGAACGTGGGTTTTTCCGGGCAGCGGGGGCCGCGTGCGCTAAAGTGGCGGGACCGAGGTCAACAGACCCTAGAACAAGGACTCGTCACCAGCGAGGCAGCGCAAATTGCGTGCCCGCGGCGGGCAATTCCAAACGTCGCAACGGATTGTCGTGCGACGAGGGATGGGAAGAATACCACCGCGAGGGATCGCTGTTTTTTGCTGCGCACCATTGTTCGAAGTGAGATGTCGATGAAGATTGCCGTACTGGACGACTACCAAGACGCTGTTCGCAAGCTGGATTGCTTCAGCCTGATGCAGGACCACGAAGTCAAAGTGTTCAACAACACCGTCAAAGGCGTGGGGCAATTGGCCGCACGCGTGGCGGACGTTGAAGCCATCGTGTTGATCCGGGAGCGCACGCGCGTGACGCGTCAGTTGCTCGATCGCCTGCCCAAACTCAAGATCATCAGCCAGACCGGCCGCGTATCGCGCGATGCCGGCAGCCATATCGACCTGGATGCCTGTACCGACAAGGGCGTGGTTGTGCTGGAGGGCAAGGGCTCGCCAGTGGCGCCGGCCGAGCTGACCTGGGCGCTGGTGATGGCCGCGCAGCGCCGCATTCCGCAGTATGTGGCGAGTCTCAAGCACGGTGCGTGGCAGCAATCGGGGCTGAAGTCGACGACCATGCCGCCCAACTTTGGCATCGGCCGCGTGCTGAAGGGCCAGACGCTGGGGATTTTTGGCTACGGCAAGATCGGCCAGCTTGTGGCCGGTTACGGTCGCGCTTTTGGCATGAATGTGCTGGTGTGGGGCCGCGAGGGCTCGCAGGAGCGCGCGCGAGCCGATGGTTTTGGCGTGGCGGAATCGAAAGAGGCGCTGTTCGAGCAGTCAGACGTGCTGTCCGTTCACCTGCGCCTGAACGACGAGACGCGCGGCATCGTAACGGTGGCCGACCTGACGCGCATGAAGCCGACCGCCCTCTTCGTCAATACCAGCCGCGCCGAGCTGGTGGAAGAAAACGGGCTGGTGACGTCGCTCAACCGCGGGCGCCCGGGCATGGCCGCCATTGACGTGTTTGAGACGGAGCCCATCCTGCAGGGCCACACCCTGCTGCGCATGGAGAACTGTATCTGCACGCCGCACATCGGCTATGTGGAGCGCGAAAGCTACGAGCTGTACTTCAGCATCGCGTTCCAGAACATCCTCGATGTTCTGCAGGGCAACGTCGATAGCGTGGTCAATCCGACGGCCCTGGCGCCCGCGCTGATCCGCGCCTGAACCTGTCCGCGATCCTACTGCGCGGACCAACCTCGGACCGCTCGCTACGGATCGTGAACAGGTTCAACACGAGTTTTTTGAGTTCAAGCCGCGGCGCGAAGCTGCGGTTGATTGGCGCCTGCGCCGTCAAAACGGAAGCTGTCCATTGCCAATGAGCCGTAGGTGACGGTGTCGACCACGTGCTGGGCCTGCACGCCGCCGGCCGTGGCCTGTGAAGGCTGCCCCATCGCTGCTCCCAGTGCCACGTACAGCGGCATCAGGTGCTCGTCGGTCGGGTGGGCGTGGGCGGCTTGCGGGGCTTGCGCCCGGTAGTCGCAGAAGGTGGCGAAATCGCCACTGCGGATGCCTTCAGTCATAGCTTCCAGCATCCATTCGCGGAACGCATCCACCCACGGTTCCACCGGCACGCCGTGCTGCGTCGTGCCGGGGCCGCGCATCAGCGCGCGCAGGTTGTGCGTGAAGCTGCCCGAGCCAATGATCAGCACGCCCTCGTCGCGCAGCGGTGCCAGCGTGCGCCCCATCGCCATCTGGCATGCGGGCGACAGGCCCGGCATGAGCGACACCTGTACCACGGGGATCTTCGCCTCAGGAAACATCAACATCAGCGGCACCCAGGCGCCGTGGTCTAGCGGCTGGCGTGGGTCGAGCACGGTCGAGGCCTGTTCCTCCAGTCCCGGCACGATGTTGCCATCGATCAGCGCGCGGATGCGCTCGGCCAGATCGGGTGCGCCCGGTGGCGCATATTCCAGCGCATAGAGTTGCGGCGGAAAACCGCCGAAATCGTGCCAGGCCTCTTGCTGAGCACGGGCGGTGACAGCCGGGCGGCGCGTCATCCAGTGCGGCGAGACGACCACGATGGCGCGGGGGCTGAGCGTCGCCATCTCTTGCCCAAGTGCAGCCAGGGCTTTGCCGACGGGGCCTGGATCGGCCGCCAGCATCGGCGACCCATGAGATAGATAGAGCACGGGAAGCATGTCAAATTTCCTGAAGAATATGGCGACCATTCTGCGCCACCCCTGCGCGTGCAACATGCATGGATTTGGAGGCGGGGGTCAGGAAAGTTGAATGAGTGCGTTCCAGCGCGCAGGCCGTTACACGCTCAGCAGTTCCTCCGCCACGGTCGGGTGCAGGCCCACGGTCGTGCGCAGGTGTTTGAGCCGCACCCCCATCCGCACCGCCACCGCCAGCGCCTGGATGATCTCGGGCGCGGCGTTGTCGACGATGTGCGCGCCGAGCACGCGCCCGCTGCGCGCGTTGCACACCAGCTTGATCAGCGATTCCATGCCGGTGCCGGCAAAGCGCTGTTCGAGCGAGACAAAGCGCCGGACCACAACGTCGATACGGTCGGCGGTGGCGCGTTTGTCGTTGTCTGCGCGGTCAGGCCAGCGCGTGCGCGCGTCAGCTTCGGTCAAGCCCACGGTGGCGATGGCCGGGTCGCAGAACACAGCTGTCGGCACCGTATTCATGTCGGGCAGCCGCAGCATCCCCTTCAGCCCCTTGCCGAACAGGCGTTCAGCCACGTAATGCCCTTGTGCTGTGGCCACGGGCGTGAGCTGTTGCCCGCTGCTGACATCGCCCACGGCATGCACGCCGCGCGCGCGGGTGCGGAAGTGGCGGTCCACGGCTATCCCCCCGCGCGCATCGAGCGAGACGCCTGCCGCTTCCAGGCCGAGACCCGCCGTGGTTGGTGCGCGGCCAATGGCGGCCAGCACGCGCTGGGCACGCAGCACGCGCGGGATCTCGCTGGAAGCGTCGTCGCTCACGTAGACGGCCACGCCATCGCCGTTGACCGCATCGCGCTCCACACGCACGACGTGGGCGTTTGATAGAAGGTCGACGCCACAGCGGGCCAGGGCCTGTGCCGTGGCTTCCGATACGGTGACATCGAATTCGGGCAGCACACGTGCCTCGCGCACCAGCAGCGTCACGCGCACGCCAAAGCGCGCCAGCATCGATGCCAGCTCCACCGCCACCACGCCACCGCCCACGATGATGAGCGAGGCGGGCAGTGCGTCCCAGCCGAAGACGTCGTCAGAGCTGCAGGCGAGTTCGGCGCCGGGCACTGGCAGCGGCACGGGGTGCGCGCCGGTGGCCAGCACGACCTGTCGCGCGCGCAACGTGGTCTTGCCGGTCTCGCTGTGCAGTCGGACGATGCCGCGCCCGCGCAGCGAGGCGATGCCCGTCAGCCACTGCACGCCGGAATCCAGCAGGTGCGAGTGATAAACCTCGTTCAGGCGTGCCACCTCCGCACGGGTGCGGGCGATGGCCTGGCTCCAGGCATCGGCGGCATGCGTCGCACGCAGACAACGCGCGATCGTCTGTGACCAGGCCGCGCCGTAGCCGAGCAGCTTCTTGGGCACACAGCCACGGTTGACGCAGGTGCCGCCTACCTGCGCGCGGTCGATGATCAGCGTGCGCGCGCCCAACTGCGCTGCATGGCGTGCGGCCGCCAGCCCGGCCGAGCCGGCGCCGATCACGATCAAATCAAAGGAAGCTGCGGATTTTGCGGGCATGGCGGTGTCCGTCTGTCCATCAAGGTGGCATCGGCCGGACGGCCATGGCGGCACGCCGGCGGGCGCACCGTGTGCAGCAAACGGCGCGCCCGCCGCTTGCCTGATTGCGATGGCTACGCAGCCACCGGTTCGGCGAACCCGCGTGGAAGTTCGCGCAGGAAGGTTTCGCCGTCATGACGGCCGAGCGCATAGGCGTCGCGCATGGCACCCGGGCGGGTGTAGTCCCAGCTTGAGATCGGCACCTTGCGCGAAGGCTGCACGTAAAAGCGGCGCTGCACGCCGCCGGCCACCGGCACATCCATGCGGAAGAACGTCGGGCGCGGGTACAGGCGCGTCACCAGCACCAGCGCATCGCCCGGGGTCGGGTCCAGCGCGTGCACCGGTACGTTGTCGACCATGCCGCCGTCGAGCACTGGCCGTCCCCCACGCCGCAGTACCGGCGTGAACGGCGGGGTCGAAGCCGACTGCAGCAGCAGGTCGGCCAGCTCCTCAGGCGAGGCGCAATCCTGCGCGCGCACGAATTCGGGCGTGAAGCCCAGGCGCCGGCCCAGCGTCGGGTGCAGCGTCTTGCGGACGTGCTTTTCGATGTTGTACGCAATCAGCCCCGCTGCCACGGCCGTGCGCGCGCCCATCCAGCGCGGGATGTGCGCCACACCGATGCGGATTTCGGGCGCCTGCGCCAGCCGCGCGAAACGGCCCTCGCCAAACACCGTCAGCAGCGCCGTGCGGTACATGCCGTAGTGCGGGAACACGCGCTCGCCGCGCAGCAGGTTGCCCCAGTGGGCGTTGCGCTTGTTGTGGCGCAGGGTCTCGCCGTAGTAGTCCATCAGCTCGGCGGAGTTCCACGCGTGCAGCATGCAGGCCGTCGATGCGCCGGCCGAGATGCCGGTGATCACACGCGGCGCCAGGCTCAGTTCGGGCTGCACGACATCCCACCAGCCAGCCTGCCACCAGCAGCGGTTGCCGCCGCCGGCAAACACCATCTGATCGAAGGTGGGCGTGCTCATACGGAGTCCTTGGCGAGTGCTGCCGGCTGGGCCAGGCGCAGCGAAGGGGCGTATTTGAGGGTGTCGATGCAGGCGTCCATGAGGCGCTCACGCTTGCTGGCGAGGGAGGACGCATCCGGATAGAAAAGGAAGTCGCCCATGATGCCGTTGAACGTGGCATGGAAATGCGACACCGCCAGGGGGATATCCAGGTCAGCCGGTAATTGCCCGCGCCGCGTTGCCTGTTCGATGATGCTGGTCAGGTGCGTCATGCCTTCCTCAAACGATTCCTGTTGACGCTTGAGGATGGGGCTCGTGTCTTCCACGAACTCGCACTTGTTGAACATGATCTCGAAGACCTTGCGCCAGTGCGCGTCTTCCACCAGTTGGCGCAACAGGAAGTTACCCACCGTGCGCAGTTCCCCCAGCGGGTCGTCAGCCTCCACCCCGAGCGGGGTGCACATGGTTTCCATTGGCAGCTTCACGCGCTCGCACATGGCGGCGAACACGTCAGCCTTGTTGCGAAAATGCCAGTAGATGGCGCCGCGCGTCACGCCTGCGGCCTGCGCGATGTCCGATAGCGACGTGCGCGCTACGCCACGTGCATAAAACACGTCTTCTGCCGCATCCAGGATGCGGTTGCGTGTTTCCAGTGCTTCTTCCTTGGTTCGTCTGACCATGATCTTCCAGAGGAACGCCGGCTCACCCTGACGGCGTTCTTTTGATTCGCTTTTGTGCGTCGCACAATCTTTGGCAACGCATTATTTCATATTGCGCAATGCTACGGCCTGCATTGCAGGCGCTGCGGGCCTTGATGGGCCGCATTCTGCCCCGATCCCGCGCGGTTCCGCCATTGCAACGAAGTCAGCAAAAGTTGCAACAATGGCCCTGCTTTGCCGATGGGTCCTGCTTACATACATGCGTGAACGTATCTATAATAGCGCGCACTTCGCCTCTTGCACATTGCAACATGCGCCACATCGGCTTGGTCAATTCCACAGCCCGGGCGTCTTGTGACTAGGTGAAGCACTGCAGCAAATCGCGCTCGTTCTCGCGTCGTTGAGTCCGTTTTGTTGCGACTTCGTCGCAAACGCCGTATCGCATGCCATCGGATACGGCTAGGATCGTGCGTTTCAATTGTATTTTTTGGTTTCGCTGACGGTTTGCCGGCGCAGCACACGCATTCGTTTGCGTGGCGGCGCGGCGCCCGGCATTCCGCTTATCGCCACATGGGGTCATCTATGACGAACACCCGCCGTTATCACCAACTCGCTGCCGCCGCATTCATGGTGGTGGCGCTTGCAGCTTGCGGCAACAAGCAGGCACAAGGGCCGGGCGGCGCCGGCATGCCTCCGACCGAAGTCGGCATTGTGACCGTGCAGCCGCATACCGTTGGTCTGACCAGCGAGTTGCCGGGCCGTCTGGAAGCCACGCGTGTGGCCCAGGTGCGCGCACGGGTCGCTGGCATTGTGCTCAAGCGTTCATACGCTGAAGGCAGTGACGTAAAGGCTGGCCAGCAGCTGTTCCAGATCGACCCGGCGCAGTACCAGGCCTCGCTCGACAGCGCGAAAGCGCAACTGGCGCGCTCCGAAGCCACGCAAACGCAGGCGCAGCTCAAGGCCGAGCGCTACAAGCCGCTGGTTGCCACCAACGCTATCAGCAAGCAGGACTATGACGATGCAACGGCTGCTGCCAAGCAGGCCACCGCTGACGTTGCCGCTGCGCGCGCTGCCGTGGAAACCGCCAAGCTGAACCTCGGTTACGCCAGTGTCACTTCGCCGATCGCCGGCCGTGCCGGTCTGGCGCAGATCACCGAAGGCGCGCTGGTTGGCCAGGGTGAGGCAACGCTGCTGACCACGGTGCAGCAGATCGACCCGATCTACCTGACCTTCACGCAGTCGAGCACCGAAGTGCTGCGCCTGCAGGAAGCGCTCAAGGCCGGCAAGCTGGTCAAGTCGGGCGACAACGCTGCCAAGGTCACGCTGGTGACGGAAGACGGCCGCGCCTACGCACAGCCGGGCAAGCTGTACTTCTCCGACCTGACGGTGGACCCGGCCACGGGCACCATCACGCTGCGCGCCATCGTGCCGAACGCCGACCGTACGCTGCTGCCGGGCATGTACGTGCGCGCGCGCCTGGAGCAGGCGGTGGACGAGCAAGCCATCACGGTGCCGCAACAGGCCGTGACGCGCAGCCCGGACGGCGCCTCCGTGATGGTCGTCGACGAGAAGGGCATGGCTGCCGTACGCCAGGTCCAGGCCGATCGCTCGACCGGTACGGAGTGGATTGTCTCCAGCGGTCTGAAGGCTGGCGACAAGGTGATCGTCGATGGCCTGCAGAAGGTCCACCCGGGTGCGCCGGTCAAGGCGGTGCCGTGGCAGCCCACGCCGGCAGGTCAGAAGCCGGGTCAGGGTGCTCCGGCAGGCGCAGCACCTGCGGCCAGCGCCCCTGCCGCAAGCACTCCCGCTGCCAGCACGCCGGCAGCCAAGCAGTAAACAAGGAGCCATCGCATGGCAAAGTTTTTTATCGATCGCCCAGTCTTTGCCTGGGTGCTCGCGCTGTTCATCATCATCGGCGGGGCGATCTCGATCACCCAGTTGCCGATTTCGCAGTACCCGACCATTGCGCCGCCATCGATCATCATCACGGCAACGTACCCGGGTGCGAACGCGAAGACGCTGGACGAATCTGTCACCAGCATCATCGAGCAGGAAATGAACGGCGCGGATGGCCTGCTCTATATGGAGTCGGTCAGCCAGGGCGGTAACGGCCAGGCGCAGATCACGGTGACGTTCAAGGCCGGTACGGACCCCGCGCTGGCGCAGGTGGACGTGCAGAACCGCCTGAAGCGCGTGGAAGCGCGTTTGCCCGCGCAGGTGACGCAGCAGGGCGTGCAGGTCGACAAGGCCCGCGCCAACTTCCTGCTGTTCGCCACGCTGGCATCGACCGACGGCAAGATGGATCCGGTGGCGCTGGGTGACTACATCTCGCGTAACGTGCTCAACGAAATCAAGCGCGTGCCGGGTGTCGGTCAGGCCATCCTGTTCGGTACGGAACGCGCCATGCGCGTCTGGATCGACCCGGCCAAGCTGGTCGGCTACAAGCTGACCCCGACCGACGTCTACAACGCGATCCGCAACCAGAACGCATTGGTGTCGGCCGGTACGCTGGGCGACCTGCCCTCCACTTCTGATCAGCCGATTGCGGCGACCGTCGTGGTGGAAGGCCAGCTCACGACCACCGAGCAGTTCGGCAACATCGTGCTGGTGGCCAAGCCGGACGGCTCGCTGGTGCGAGTGAAGGATGTGGCGCGCCTGGAGTTGGGTGGCCAGACCTACTCGACGTCTGCGCGGATCAACGGTCAGCCGATTTCGGCCATTGGCGTGCAGCTCTCGCCCACGGGTAATGCGCTGGGCACCGCCACGGCCGTGAAGGCCAAGCTGGAAGAGTTGTCGAAGTACTTCCCGGCGGGCGTGGAATACAAGGTGCCGTACGACACCTCCAAGTTCGTCAAGATCTCGATCGAGGAAGTGGTCAAGACGCTGCTCGAGGCCATGGTGCTGGTGTTCCTGGTGATGCTGCTGTTCCTGCAGAACATCCGCTACACGCTGGTGCCGTCGATCGTGGTGCCGATCTCGCTGCTGGGCGCATTCGCCACCATGAACGCGATGGGTTTCTCGATCAACGTGCTAACCATGTTCGGCCTGGTGCTGGCGATCGGTATTCTCGTTGACGATGCCATCGTGGTGGTGGAAAACGTCGAGCGCATCATGGCCGAAGAAGGCCTGCCCCCGCGAGAAGCCACCCGCAAGGCCATGGGTCAGATCACGGGCGCCATCATCGGCATTACGCTGGTGCTGATGGCCGTGTTCATCCCGATGGCGTTCTTCTCGGGTTCGGTGGGTGCGATCTACCGCCAGTTCTCGCTGTCGATGGTGTCGTCGATCTTCTTCTCTGCACTCATGGCGCTGACGCTCACGCCCGCACTGTGCGCGACGCTGCTCAAGCCGATCGAGAAAGGCTCGCACCACGAGAAGAAGGGCTTCTTCGGCTGGTTCAACCGCATGTTCACGAGCACCACGAATGGCTATCAGAGCTTCGTGGAGCGCATGCTGAAGAAGACCTTCCGCTACATGGTGATCTACGGTGTGCTGATCGCTGCGGTGGTGTTCCTGTTCCTGCGCCTGCCGTCTTCGTTCCTGCCGACCGAAGATCAGGGCTATATCGTGACCAACATCCAGCTGCCGCCGGCCGCATCGGCCAACCGCACGCTGGAAGTGATCAAGCAGGTCGAGAACTACTACAAGCACGAAAAGGCCGTCGAGAACATGGTGGCTGTGCAGGGCTTCAGCTTCTCGGGTAACGGCCCGAACGCTGGTCTGGTGTTCACCACGCTCAAGGACTGGAAGGAGCGCGGCCCGGATCAATCCGCTGACGCCGTGGCCGGCCGTGCCTTTGGTGCGCTGTTCGGTGGCATTCGCGATGCGATCGTGTTCCCGCTGAACCCGCCGCCGATCCCGGAACTGGGTAATGCAACGGGCTTCACGTTCCGTCTGCAGGACCGTGCTGGCCTGGGCCACGATGCGCTGATGGCTGCACGTAACCAGCTCCTGGGCATGGCTGCGAAGAGCAAGATCCTCAAGGGCGTCCGTCCTGAAGGTCTGGAAGATTCGCCGCAGTACCAGGTGGATATCGACCGCGAGAAGGCCAACGCGCTGGGTGTGTCGTTCACTGACATCAACGCCACGCTGTCGACGGCGCTGGGTTCGGCGTACGCCAACGATTTCCCGAACTACGGTCGTCAGCAACGCGTGATCGTGCAAGCGGACAAGATCAACCGCATGCAGCCCGAAGACATCATGAACCTGTACGTGCGCAACGGGCAGGGCAACATGGTGCCGATGTCGACGTTCGCGAAGGGCCACTGGATCGTCGGTCCGGTGCAGCTCGTGCGCTACAACGGCTATCCGTCGATCCGCCTGTCGGGTGATGCTGTGCCTGGCGCGAGTACGGGTGAGGCCATGGCTGAAATGGAGCGCCTCGCGAGCAAGCTGCCGGCCGGTATCGGTTACGAGTGGACGGGCCAGTCGCTGCAGGAAAAGACCTCCGGCTCGCAGGCGCCTGCGCTGTATGCGCTGTCGCTGCTGGCGGTGTTCCTGGTGCTGGCTGCGCTGTACGAAAGCTGGTCGATCCCGGCGGCGGTGATTCTGGTGGTGCCGCTGGGCGTGCTCGGCGCACTGCTGGGCGTGACGCTGCGCGCCATGCCTGACGACGTGTACTTCAAGGTCGGCCTGATTGCGGTGGTGGGTCTATCCGCTAAGAACGCCATTCTGATTATCGAGTTTGCGAAGGACTTGCAGGCGCAAGGCAAGGGCCTGATCGAAGCCACGCTGGAGGCCGTGCATCTGCGGTTCCGCCCGATCATCATGACGTCGTTCGCCTTCATCCTGGGCGTGCTGCCGCTGGCAATTGCCACCGGTGCAAGCTCCGCCAGCCAGCGCGCCATCGGTACCGGCGTGATGGGCGGGATGATTACCGCGACGGTGCTGGCTGTGGTGCTGGTGCCCGTGTTCTTCGTGGTGGTCCGTCGCATCTTCAAGGGCAGCGAGCGTCAACGCCGCCTGGATGCCGCGCACCGTCCGTTGGACGAGGAAATCTGAATATGCAGAAAACGATGACCTTTCGAACCCCTGCGCTATTGCCGGCGCTCCTGCTTGCTGCCGGCGTGCTGTCTGGCTGCTCGCTGGCGCCGACCTATGAGCGCCCGGATGCTCCGGTAACGAGCACGTATCCGCAGGCACCGGCCGGCTATGCCGTGCCGGCTGATAGCGCGAAGCCGGGCGAAAACGCCCCGCGCGCCACCGATCTCGGCTGGCGCGAGTTCTTCCCCGATCCGCGCCTGCAGAAGCTGATCGGCCTGTCGCTGGAAAACAACCGCGACCTGCGCATCGCCGTGCTCAACATCGAGGCAGCGCGCGCGCAGTACCGTCTGCAAGTTGCTGAGCTGCTGCCGCCGGTCAACGCGGCTGCAACGTACACGCGCAGCCTGACGCCGCAGTCGATCTCGCAGACCGGGTCGGATATCGTCACCAAGCAGTACCAGCTTGGTGTCGGTATCAGCAATTACCAGGTCAACCTGTTCAGCGTGGGCGACGTGACGCGCTCCGCGCGCGCCAGCTACCTGGCGACCGCGGAGGGCCAGCGTGCCGCGCAGATCAGCCTGATCTCGCAAGTGGCCAAGGCTTACCTGAACGAGCGCGCCTACGCCGAGCAGCTTGAGCTGGCCCAGCAGACCCTGAAGGGTCGCGAGGACTACTACAAGCTCGCCAAGCAGCGCTTTGACGTGGGTGCCTCGTCGTTGCTGGACCTGCGCCAGACCGAGACGCTGGTCGAATCGGCGCGTGTGGCCGTTGCACAGTTGACGCGTCAGTACGCCCAGGCGACCAATGCGCTGGTACTGCTGGTGGGTGCGCCGCTGCCGGCCGATCTGCCACCGCCGACCACCGTGTCGTCGGAAAAGATCGTGGCCGACATCCCGCCGGGCTTGCCGTCGGAGCTGCTGGAGCAGCGCCCGGACATCCGCCAGGCCGAGCAGAAGCTGATTGCCGCCAATGCCAACATCGGCATTGCGCGTGCGGCGTTCTTCCCGAGCATCGGGCTGACGTCCAACGTGGGCACGGCCAGCGGCGCACTGCATGACCTGTTCAAGAGCGGGACGGGGCTGTGGTCGTTCGTGCCGAATCTCACGCTGCCGATCTTCGACTGGGGCACGCGCATCTTCCAATTGGACTCCACCAAGGCCAACCAGAAGATCGCAGTCGCCACCTACGAGAAGACCATCCAGACCGCGTTCCAGGAAGTGTCTGACGCCCTGGTGGCGCGCGGCACGCTGGAAGAGCAGGTGGCTGCACAGAAGCGCTTCCGCGATGCCACGGCTGAGCGTCTGACGCTGTCGGACCAACGCTATCGCAACGGCGTGTCGAGCTTCCTCGACGTGCTGGATGCGCAACGCGATCTGTTCAGCGCCGATCAGACTCTGGTGCAGACGCGCCTGGCCCGCCTGACCAACGCCATCGATCTGTACACGGCGCTGGGCGGTGGCCTGCAGGAAAGCAGCACCATTGCCGCTGCCAAGCAGGCGCAACCGACGGCTGCGCCGGGCGTGGCACCCGTCGCACCGGACATGACGCCGGCTCGCTGACCCTTCAGCGCGCACCGTCTGCCGTCGTCTCCACGCGACGGTGGACGGTGCAAAAGTGCCTGATTGGGCACGCAAAGCCGATGCTTGCATCGGTAAACCAATTCAACTACACTGCACGCCCTCTGGGCGGTATATAATCCGCTGTTTCGCCGTCCACCCGAATACTGAGCAAGGGACCCGATGACCACCATCCGTCTGAAAGAAAACGAGCCGGTCGAAGTTGCACTGCGCCGCTTCCGCCGTGAAATTGAGCGCACTGGCCTGATCAAGGAACTGCGCGCCCGTACCGCTTACGAAAAGCCGACGACCGAGCGCAAGCGCAAGAAGGCTGCCGCTGTGTCGCGTACGCGTAAACGCCTGCGCTCGCAAATGCTGCCGAAGAAGCTCTACTAAGATCGCGTAGTTGTTCCGGTAGCACCAACTGGGTGCTGCCGTTGGCGGTGTGAAGTCGGTCGACTTCCAACTCGCCGAGCTTGGTTCGTAGCGTGCCTTGCACGCACCCGGAAGCTCTTTCGGGGCCCGGCCAACGCTCCAACCCCCGATACAGAAGCTCGCAAGATGCGGTTGATGGCCTAAGTGCCGTTCTCCGCCGCTTCGGTGCGCCTTCGCGCGCATGTTCTGTTGCAAACGACTTCCGCCAGCGGTGATTGACCGGCTGGCTGTTGGCGTTTGTCGCGCAGAGCTTTCCTCGTCTCGCCCGTTCCTCGTCTTGCCGTAGACGCGAATTTTGCGCGGTGCCCGCCTCTCTTTACGACTTTTTGACGGGCACAGCCGTACGCTGCAGGTATCCCAGACTGCGGACGCAATGCGTCTTTCGATCATGAACCTGATGAGCCATTGGCTGCTCGGCGCGGGCGCCCTGCTGGCCATCCTTGCACTGTTTGCCATCGAGTACATTGGCGTTGAGCGTGCGGCGCGCCGTAATGCCGAGGCTGAAGCCCATCTGCCCAAGCCTGCGGGGGACGACGCATCCGTCCATTGACCCCAGCTTATCGAGACGACGATGCCAACCCACTCCAACGATTACTGGTTCCCCGCCAAGCGCTACGGCTGGGGCTGGGGGCTGCCGTCTCGCTGGCAAGGCTGGGTGGTGATCGCCATTTATGCCGTGCTGCTGGCGGCGGGCATCGCTGTGCTGCGCCCGCATGCCGAGCCGGTGAGCTTCGTGCTCTATACGCTGGCGCTGAGCCTGTTGCTCGTGCTGGTGTGCTGGTGGAAAGGCGAACCACCGCGCTGGCGGTGGGGCGGGGATTGAGCCTTAGGCTATTTGCGCAGATGTGGGCCCACCCGCTTCTCGAGTAGGGCAACGAGTTCCGGCTGCATGAACGTGTAGTCGTCAGCAATTTCCAGGCAGACCACGCGTTTACCGCGCAGATGTTGTTTGAACCGTTGCGATAGCCGTGGCTGATGGCTGCGTTCCATCAGGAAAATGACGTCGGCCCAGTCGAGTTGTTCGACATTGAGCGGCACGTCCGCGTCGGGCGCCAAGCCGGCGGAGTCGGTTTCGATGCCTGGCCACTGTGCGAAGACGGTCTCGGCTGTCGGGCTGCGGAGCCGGTTGCGGCTGCAGATGAACAGGGCGCGCATCGGTGTCATGGGTTCCGACTGCACACGGCTGCAATCGACGCGCGATACCCGTCAGGCAGATGCATCGGCAGCGTGTCCGGCGCAAACAGCCCGAGCCGCTTGTGCTCGTGGCTGACCACCGGTGCAAACGGGCCGACCAGCGTGCAGTCATACGTGGCGATGAACACATGCTTGCCCGGCACGACCTCAAATAGATACGTATCGATCGGCGCGCCGACCTGCACCGCCAGGTTCAGCTCCTCCGCAATCTCGCGCGCGAGGCATTCGGTGGACGATTCCCCCAACTCGATACGGCCGCCGGGCAGTTCCCACTCTTCGCGCTCATTGAGCAGTAGGACGACCTCGCCGGTGGGTGCGCGCAGCACGCCTTTGACAGAGACGGGGTAGGTGGACATGGCGCTCATGGTGGTGGCTGACTGTATGGGTTACGGCCCATCCGCCACGTTGGCGGTGCCGCTCGACGTGCCCAGATGCAGCTCCTGGTCGAAGGCGCGGTTCACGTCGCAGTATTGCGCGCGTGCGGGCTGAGATTTTTGCCAGCGGAACGATAGCTTGGGATAGCCCGGTGTGCCATCGGTGTTCTCTGTCAGCACGTAGTAGTCGAAGCGCACGTTGGCATCGGCCGCGTAGCTAGCACCGGCTTCGCGGTTGGCGAGGATGAGCACGGCGGGCTTGCCGCCCTGTGCGAGCAGGAGCCGGAAGTCGTGAAGCAGGCAGTCTGCGCCACCGCTGGTCGTCACGTGCAGTTGCTCTTTCTCGTTGCCACCGCCACCGTCATTGCGGCGGAAGATCGGCACGAGGCTCCAGGGTTGCGCGCGGCCTGCTGCGCCGTCGCGCACAAAGAAGGTCACCACATCAAAGCTGTGCGCATTGAAGTTCTCGCGCCATGCACGGACGGCGATGGCATCGTAGCCGCGCAGCTTCAGCGCATTGACGCCGTTGTGTATGGGCATCAGCGTATAGCCGGCCTGTGCCGTGGCGGCGCCCGATAGGCCGAGCAACGTCAGGCCCAGTACGACGCGGTTGTTCAGGTAGTGGCGGTACTTGCGCACCGGATTCTCCGTTGATGAATGGATTCGGTCGCTCAGGCTTGCGTCAGCAGGCGAGGCACCTCATCGACAAGGGCATCGATGGCCACGCGCACTTTGAGCGGCATATGGCGGGTCTTCAGCCAGAGCACGTTGACCTGCGTATCGAGCACGCCCTCATGGCCCATGACGACCGTGAGCTGGCCAGCGTTCAAGTATGACGGAATGAGCCAGCAGGGCAGCCATGCCAGGCCAGCACCGGCTGCTGCGGCGTCAGCGATGGAGAGCAGGTCGTCCAACCGCAGGCGTGATGCGGGCTGATAGGTCTGCATCTGCCCATCCGGCCCGGGGAGGCGCCACGGCGTGTGGTGCGCGCCGCGCGCGTAGACGATGCAGGCATGTGCGTCCAGATCGCGCAGCGTTGCCGGCTGGCCATGCTGTTCGAGATAGGCGGGCGACGCGCAGAGTGCCATCCGGTTGAAGCCCAGCTGGCGGCTGACCAGCGTGGCGTGATCCGGCAGCGGGCCCATGCGTACGGCGATGTCGAAGCGGTCTTCCACCAGGTCGGCCATGCGGTCGTTGAATGCGATCTCGACTTCCAGCAGCGGGTGACGCTCGATCAATCGACGCATGACCGGCGCAACACACTGTCTG
This sequence comes from Ralstonia sp. ASV6, assembly GCF_016429285.1. GTDB lineage: Bacteria > Pseudomonadota > Gammaproteobacteria > Burkholderiales > Burkholderiaceae > Ralstonia > Ralstonia flaminis. Next base: position 6,012 of record NZ_JAELUI010000023.1, on the reverse strand, counting down.
CCGAACAGCACCGGCACGGTCATCCGCAATCGGCCGGTCGGTTCGCGCCGGCTGGCGAGCAAGGCCGCTTCGGTTTCGCTCAACTCGGTCAGCAGGCGTTTGCATTGCTCGTAATAGAGCGCCCCTTCGCCGGTCAGGTTCAGGCTGCGGGTCGTGCGCTGCAGCAGCCGCGTGTTCAGGCGGTGTTCCAGCCGGGCGATGACCTTGGCCACCGCCGAGCGCGTGACCCCCAACTGCGCCGCGGCCGCCGCAAAGCTGCCCGACTCGACCACGTTCACAAATTCGGCCACGCCGCTGAGCCGATCGTCCATCCAAATCTGCTCCGTTTCGGTTGATCAAATGGCGCCTGGTGGGCGACGGTAAGTCTACCAAATGGAGTCAATGCGTCTCATATGGAAACAATAAGATCGGTGCTTCATTGAAACGGGGAACTCACATGAAAGCATGGCAAGTCAGACCGGGACACGGCATTGCGGGATTGCAGCAGATCGACACGGACGCGCGCGAGCCGGGGTCTACCGAGGTAGTCGTGAGTATGCGGGCTGCCTCCCTCAATTACCGCGATTGGATGGCCGCACGCGGCGACTACCCAGGCATCGATGGCACACCGCGCATTCCGCTGAGCGATGGCGCAGGCGAGGTGGTTGCGGTGGGGCCGCGCGTGACACGGCTCAAACCGGGGGATCGCGTGATCAACACCTATTTCCCGAACTGGATCGACGGTGAAATCGCACTTTGGAAGATTGCTGAATCGCCTGGTGCCACGTTTGACGGTGTGCTGGCCGAACAGTTTGTCGCTGACGAATCCACGCTGGCCGCCATTCCGGCGCATCTGAGTTTTGAGGAGGCGGCCACGATCTCCTGTGCGGGCATCACGGCCTGGAACGCGCTGTTCGCGAATACCGTGGTCAAGCCGGGCGCGACGGCGTTGCTGCTGGGCACGGGTGGCGTTTCGATCTGGGCGCTGCAGTTGGCAAAGGCGGCGGGGCTGCGCGCCATCATCACCTCATCCAGCAATGAGAAGCTGGCGCGCGCACGGCAGCTCGGCGCCGACGCAACCATCAACTACCGTACCGTGCCCGAGTGGCAGCACGAAGTGTTGCGACTGACCGGTGGCGCGGGTGCCGACGTGGTGGTGGAGGTGGGCGGATATGACACGATGGCGCGCTCGATTGCGGCCACCCGGCTGGGTGGTGTCGTCTCCATCACGGGTTTGCTGAGCGGCTTTGCGGGCGTGGATTTCGGCCTGCGCAGCCTGTTCGACGTTGCCAAGCACCTGCACGGCGTGATCGTCGGCAGCCGCACGGTGCTCGATGAGGTGGTTCGTCTGGTCGACGTGCAGCAGATCCGCCCGGTGGTCGATCGTGTCTTCGGTTTTGATGAGGTGCCAGCCGCGTATGACTACCTGCAGTCGGGGCGGCACTTTGGCAAGGTGGTGGTTCGGGTTGGTGGGTGAGGGATGCGCTTGGCGGGCGGCCCTGCGTCTCAGCGGGTCGCTCGCTATTTGCCAATACAGAACCGACTAAAGATCACCCCCAACAGATCATCACTGGAAAACGCTCCCGTGATGCTGTTCAACGCTTCCTGCGCCAGCCGCAGCTCTTCCGCAAACAGATCGAGCGATTGCGCTTGCTGATCGGCATGCTCGGCCGCAAAGGCCAGGTGCTCCTTGGCTGAGCGCAAGGCTGCGAGATGGCGTTCGCGCGCCAGGTACAGGCCCTCGCCGCCGCCTTGCCAACCGGCAATCTCCAGCAATGCCGCGCGCAGCAACTCCACGCCCACGCCGTCGCGCGCCGAGAGCCACACCTCTGGCGGCTCGGTATCCACATGGCCCGCTACGGCCACACCTGTCAGGTCGATCTTGTTGATGACGCGCAGCGTCGGTACGCCGGCGGGTACGTGTTCAGCGATGCGTGCGTCGATGGCGGCATCTTCGGCGGACAGGCCGTTGCTGCGGTAGTCCGCAGCGTCCAGCAGATGCAGCACCACATCCGCGCGCGCGATGGCGGCCCAGGTGCGCTCGATGCCGATGCGCTCCACCTCGTCTTCCGTCTCGCGCAGGCCGGCTGTGTCGACAATGTTCAGCGGGATGCCTTCAATCTGGATGGTCTGCTGCACCTTGTCGCGCGTGGTGCCGGCGATGGGCGTAACGATGGCCAGCTCGGCGCCGGCCAACGCATTGAGCAGCGACGACTTGCCCACGTTCGGCTGCCCGGCCAGCACCACGTGCAGGCCTTCGCGCAGGAGTGCGCCCTGTCGCGCCTGCGCCAGCACACCGTCAACCGCCGTGCGAATGCCGGCAAGCTGGCCGCGCGCATCAGACGCTTCCAGAAAGTCGATTTCCTCTTCCGGAAAATCCAGCGTCGCTTCCACCAGCATGCGCAGATGGATCACGCGCTCGACCAGCGCATGCACAGCCTGCGAGAACGCACCATCGAGCGAGCGTGCTGCCGAGCGTGCCGCAGCTTCGGTGCTGGCTTCGATCAGGTCGGCGACGGCTTCGGCCTGCGCCAGGTCCATCTTGTCATTGAGAAAGGCGCGGCGCGTGAATTCGCCGGGCTCGGCCACGCGCAGGCCGATCTCGCGCCCGGCAACCAGGCAGCGCTGCAGCAGCAACTGCATCACCACCGGGCCGCCGTGGCCCTGCAGTTCGAGCACGTCTTCGCCGGTGTATGAATGCGGCGCCGGAAACCACAGTGCGATGCCGCGATCGATGGCGCCGCCGTCGGCGTCAAGGAAGGGCAGGTAGGTTGCCTGGCGCGGCGTCAGCAGCCGGCCGCATACGGCCTGCATGACGGCGCGCACATCAGGCCCCGACACGCGCACGACCCCAATGCCGCCCCGCCCAGGCGCGGTGGCAATCGCCGCGATGGGAATGGTGCGGATGGGCGCGCGCGGGGCGTCGGAAGCGTTTGGCAAGGTCGTGGGGTGGTCAGCAGCAGTCATGGGCGGTATTGTGCGGCAGCCGTGCAGTTGCGCGCCAGTTTCCAACCTGGGAGATTCGGATGATCGATCACACCGGCGTCGTCGTCAGCGACTTCGAGGCCAGCAAGCGGTTCTACGAACAGGCATTGGGCTCCATTGGCTTGGCCAAGGTGCTGGAGTTTCCCGCCGCCGTGACGGGCCACACCGATGTGGCCGGCTTTGGCCCACCGGGCAAGGCGGAGTTCTGGATTTCTGCTGCGACAGCCGGGCAGGGACCAAACAAGCCACCGCTGCACGTGGCGTTTCGTGTGGAGTCGCGTGCCGAGGTGGAGGCGTTTTACGCAGCAGCCATGGCGGCCGGTGGCACTGACAACGGCACCCCCGGTGTGCGTGCGCACTATCATCCGAACTACTACGGCGCCTTTGTGCGCGATCCGGACGGCCACAATATCGAGGCGGTCTGCCACGCGCCTGCATAAGGTTCGTTATCAAGTGGCATGAAAAAAGGGCACCCGAGGGTGCCCATTTTGCTGAGGCGCGTTCGCCTTACTTGGCGGGTGCCGCCTTCTTGTTGGTGCCCAGCATGCGGTTGATCGACCATTGCTGTGCGATCGACAGGCAGTTGTTCACCACCCAGTACAGCACCAGGCCGGCCGGGAAGAAGAAGAACATCACCGAGAACGCGATCGGCATGAACATCATCACCTTGGCCTGCACCGGGTCCGGCGGGGTCGGGTTCAGCTTGGTCTGCACGAACATCGACACGGCCATCAGCACCGGCAGGATGTAGAACGGGTCCGGTGCGGACAGATCGTGCACCCAGCCGATCCACGGCGCGCCGCGCATTTCCACCGACGACAGCAGCGCCCAGTACAGCGCCATGAACACCGGGATCTGGATCACGATCGGCAGGCAGCCGCCGAGCGGGTTGACCTTCTCGGTGCGGTACAGCGTCATCATCTCCTGGTTCATCTTCTGCGGATCGCCCTTGTGACGCTCGCGGATGGCCGTCATGCGCGGCTGCAGGTCCTTCATCTTCGCCATCGAACGGTAGCTCGTGGCCGACAGCGGGAAGAACACCAGTTTGATCAGCACCGTGAGTGCGACGATCGACCAGCCCCAGTTGCCCAGCAGCCCGTGGATCTTCTCCAGCAGCCAGAACAGCGGCTTGGCGACGATGGTCAGCCAGCCATAGTCCTTCACCAGATCCAGGCCCGGGGTGATGGCCTCAAGCATGCGCGCTTGCTGCGGGCCGGCGAACAGGCGTGCCGTGGCCGACACGCTGGCGCCGGGCGCCACCGTGCCCAGCGGCTCCTGAATGCCGATGCGGTAGAAGTTGGTGTCGACGCGGTCGACGTAGTACTCACGCTTGACGTTGTCCGCCGGAATCCAGGCCGAGGCAAAGTAGTGCTGCACCATTGCCACCCAGCCGCTGTCGGTCGGGGTCGGCACGTGTGCCTTGCCCTTGTCGATGTCGGAGAAGGTGATCTTGTGGAACTTGTCGCCGTCGGTGTACACGGCCGGGCCGGTGAACGTGCTGTAGAAGCGCGATTGCTCCACGGCGCCGCCGTCGCGGGCCAGTTCCATGTACAGCGTCGGGTTGATCGGTGCTGTGCCGTCGTTGGTCACGTCAAAGCGCGTGTCGATCACGTAGCTGCCGCGCTTGAAGACGTACGTCTTGGCCAGCTTGGCACCGCCCTTGTCGGCCGTCAGCGTGATGGAGACGTCGTTGCCCGTGCCCAGGTCACGCGGGCCGGCCGATGCCGTGAACGCTGTCGTGTGGTTCGGGAAGTCACCACCGATGATGCCCGAGCGCGCCAGATACGTGCGCTCGATGCTGCGGTCGAACAGCACCACCGGGTTGCCGTCGTGGTCCTTCTGGTCCAGCAGTTCCAGCTTGGTGACGATGGCGCCGGCCGTGTCGATGGTGGCGCGCACCACGTCGGTCGTGATGACGATCTTTTCCGAAGCCGGTGCCTGCGACGCTGCGCCGGTGGCCGGCGCCGCTTGCGTACCTGCTGCTGCGGTGGTCGTGGCGCTCTTGGGCACGTCGCCTGCGGGCGTGCTGCCCGGCGCGGCGGTGGTCGTGGCCGTCTGCGGCGTCGGGAAGAACATCGACTGGTGGCCATTCGCGCGTTGCCAGTTGTCGAACAGCAGGACAACCGCCAGCGAGAAGATCACCCAGAGAATGGTGCGTTTGATATCCATGTCGGATTACGGTCTGGGAAGGTGAATCGACGGCCGCGCAGCCTGAGTGTCGGCTGCGGTCGCGTCGGTCGATGCGGAATCGTTGGAGCGGTGCACAGCGTCGCCAGCGGCGGGCGGCACAGGATCATACCCGCCTTGTGCGAACGGATGGCAGCGGCATAGGCGTTTTGCCGCAAGATAACTGCCGTACCCAGGCCCGTGGGTGAGCACGGCGTCGCGTGCGTAGTCGGAGCAGGTCGGCAGGAAGCGGCATTGCGCGCCCACGAAGGGGCTGAACGCCACTTTATAGATGCGCAGCAGAAACAACAGCACGCGCGTCATGGCGCCCCCCCGGTGGCAGGCTGGGGGGCAGAGGGTGTGGCGGGCGGTGCAGGCAGTGGCCGTGTCGCAATCTCAAAGAGGTGCGACAACTCTTCGTGGCAGATGCGTTTGAAGGCAGCCACGGTGGGCACGTCCTGGCGTGGGAACTTGGCGTGCAGGCGGATCAGCACGTCGCGGCCACCCAAGGACGGCTGCCGCAGGCGGAACAGCTCGCGGCACTGGCGCTTGATGAGGTTGCGCTCGACGGCGCGCTTGGCAAATTTCTTGCCGATCACCACGCCCAGGCGCGCCTGGGGATGCCCGTTGGCGCGCACATACAGCACAAAGTGACGACTACGCCGGACGGGCCGCAAAGCAAAAACGGATGAGAACTCATCCGTTTTCGTCAGCCTTGCGGCTTTGGGGTAGGCGTGCAGGCCCATCGCCGGCTGGGGGTAAGACTGCGGCAAAAGCCATGGGCAACGGCCAGAAGCCGTCACCCGGGGCGCGGCAGTCTTAGATCGCCAGGCGCTTGCGGCCCTTGGCGCGGCGTGCGTTCAGCACGGCACGGCCACCACG
>NZ_JAELUI010000239.1 GCF_016429285.1 Ralstonia sp. ASV6 | reverse complement strand
GCTCAAGCGCATCCTGACCGAGCAGCACGGCATGAAGATCGCCGTGATCGAAAACGAGTTCGGTGAAGAGAACATCGACAACGACATCCTCGTGCAGGACGGCAACGAGCAGATCGTGCAGATGAGCAACGGCTGCATCTGCTGCACCATCCGCGGCGACCTCGTGGCCGGCCTGTCGGATCTGCTCACGCGCCGCGACAACGGCCAGATTCAGTTCGACCGTGTGGTCATCGAGACCACCGGCGTGGCCAACCCCGGCCCCGTCGCGCAGACCTTCTTCATGGATGACGAGATCGCCAGCCGTTACCTGCTGGACGCCGTCATCACGCTGGTCGACGCCAAGCACGGCAACACGCAGCTCGACAAGCAGGAAGAAGCGCAGCGCCAGGTGGGTTTTGCCGATGCCATCTTCATCACCAAGAGCGATCTGGTGTCGGCCGAGGACTTGGACGCGCTGCGCCACCGCCTGCTGCACATGAACCCGCGCGCCCCGATCCGTACAGCCAATTTTGGCGAAACCCCGATCGACACGATCTTCGACCTGCGCGGCTTCAACCTGAACGCCAAGCTGGAGATCGACCCCGACTTCCTGCGTGAAGACGGCCATGACCACAACCACGATCATGACCATGACCACGCCTGCTCGGCCGACTGCGACCACGATCATGACCACCACGACCATGGTCACGGCCACCACCATCACGGCCACGCGCACCATACCGACCGCATCGCCTCGTTCGTCTTCCGCAGCGAACGCCCGTTCAACTACACCAAGCTGGAGGAGTTCCTCTCGGGCGTGCTGAACATCTACGGCGAGAAGCTGCTGCGCTACAAGGGCGTGCTCTATATGGAAGGCGTCGATCGCAAGGTGGTGTTCCAGGGGGTGCACCAGCTCATGGGCAGCGACGTGGGCGGCAAGTGGGATGGTGAAAAACCCAGCAACCGCATGGTCTTCATCGGGGTGGATCTGCCGCGCGAAACAATTTTGAAAGGATTGGAGAACTGTCTGGCCTAGGGCTTGTTTCCCCCAGGCCGCTTCCCCCTCCTTTTGGGTGGCCTTCCCGGGCGCTTTCAGGCAGAATCCGGGCCGGATTTTCTGTCCGTGTTTCTCCGATAGTTCGGGTAAGATCGTTCGGCTACAATAAGTCGATTCAGTGCACGTCGTCCCAGGCACGTCCGATTGGAGGAGCAGGCGATGGTGACCAAGAACAAGGATGGACGCGGCGCTAATGGCGGCGCCCTGCGGTCCAACACGGAGTCGGCTGCAGCCCAGGCTGCGCCAGCCACCCGAAAAAAAGCGGCAGGGGGCGCCGCTGCGGGCAAGGCAACAGGAGGCGCGCGGGGCGGCAAGTCCGCCGCCAGCCAGAACGAGTCCAACGCATCCCCGCGCAAGGACGACGCGACAGCCGACACGGCGCGCGATTTACCAGGATCATCCGCAGCAACCATGAGCAGCAAGAAACTACTCACCGAAGCCGAAATCCTGAAGATGGGCGAAAAGGATTACATGAATGAGGCGCAACTCGCCTTCTTCAAGGACCGGCTTGTAAAAATGCGCGACGACATTCTCAAGAATGCCGATCAGACGGTCAGCGACCTGCGCGAAACAGTCGTCGTGCCGGACCCCGCCGATCGCGCCACCATCGAGGAAGAGCACGCGCTGGAACTGCGTACGCGTGATCGCGAGCGCAAGCTGCTCAAGAAGGTCGAACAGTCGATCGCCCGCATCGACGCTGGTGACTACGGCTACTGTGATGAAACCGGCGAGCCGATCGGCGTGCCGCGTCTGATCGCCCGCCCGACCGCCAACCTGTCGCTGGAGGCGCAGGAGCGCCGCGAAAAGCGCCAGAAGTTGATGGGTGACTGACGCGCGCGTCGCATCGGTTGACGCATTCGTTTGAATCTTGCAGCCCGGTCACCCACCGGGCTGTTTGTTTTATAGGCCACGATCATGTCCCGTCCGCTTCCCGTTACCGTGCTGTCCGGCTTTCTGGGTGCCGGCAAGACCACGCTGCTCAACCACGTGCTCGCCAACCGCGAGGGCAAGCGCGTGGCCGTGATCGTCAATGACCTGTCAGACGTCAACATCGATGCGCAACTCGTGGGCGACGGCACCGCCACCAGCGCGCAGCTCTCGCGCACCGACGAACGCATGGTGGAGCTGTCCAACGGGTGCATCTGCTGCACGCTGCGCGAAGACCTGCTCGACGAGATCGCCCGCCTGGCTCGCGAAGACCGCTTCGACTACCTGCTCATCGAATCAACGGGCGTGGCCGAGCCCTTGCCGATCGCCGAGACCTTCACGTTTGAAGATGCCGAGGGCGATGTGCTGTCGGACCTCGCACGCCTGGACACGATGGTGACGGTGGTCGATGCCCAGCACTTTCTCGCCGACTACGATGCCGCGGATTTCCTGTCCGACCGCGGCCAGGCCCGCGACGAGGACGACGACCGCACCGTGGTCGACCTGCTGATCGAGCAGGTCGAGTTCTGCGACGTGATCGTGCTCAACAAGATCGACCTCGTGAGCGACGCCGAGCGCGAACGTCTGGCGGGCATCCTGCATTCGCTAAACCCGCGTGCGCGCATCGTGCCGGCATCGTTCGGTAAGGTGCCGCTGGACGACATTCTGAACACGCACCGCTTCGATTTCGACGCGGCATCCGCTGCGCCCGCGTGGTTGGCCGAGCTGCGCGGCGAACACGTGCCCGAAACGGAGGCGCTTGGCATCCGCAGTTTCGTCTATCGACGCCGCGTGCCGTTCCACCCGCAGCGCCTGTGGGACCTGATGCATACCGAATGGCTGCGCGAGCATGGCCGCGTGCTGCGCTCGAAGGGCTATTTCTGGCTCGCCTCACGCATGGACACGGCTGGCAGTTGGGGCCAGGCTGGCGGTGTCATGCGCCACGGCGGCGCCGGCGCATGGTGGGCGGCTGTGAATGAGGCCGAGTGGCCCGATGAGGAAGAAGCCCGCGCCGACATCATCGACAAGCTGCACGACAACGGTGTGCCTGCGCCGTGGGGCGACCGCCGTCAAGAGCTTGTTTTCATCGGCACCGATCTGGACGAGGCCGCACTCGTCGCGCAACTCGATACCTGCCTGCTGACCGACGCAGAAATGGCCGCCGGCCCCGAAGCCTGGGCCAGGCAGGCTGACCCGTTCCCCGCCTGGGCGTTCGACGATCACGACGACGAGGACTGGGACGAAGGCCACGATCACCAGCATGGTGGCGACTGCGATTGCGGGCACCATCATTGAGCGCGCACACCCCCTGCTTCAGCGACGTTGACACCGGCGTCATCCGGTCCTGACAATCCCCGAACGTTTTGTTTTCATAACGAACCATCGGGGAGTCCTCATGCCGGTTCTGCGTTTGTTGCGCGTCGCGAGTTCGCGTTTGGGACTTTTGGGACTTCTTGCCGCGCTGTCCCTCATTGCTGCCGCACCGCTTGCCGCGCAGGCCGCGCCGCCCTCCACGCTGGTGGTTGGCCTGTCGGGCGACATCACCTCGCTCGATCCGCACTTCCATAACGTCACGCCCAACTCGAACGTGGCCGAGCACATGTTCGAGGCGCTGATCGCCAAGGACGAGAAGATGCGCATGAAGCCCGGCCTCGCCACCTCGTGGAAGGCCGTGAGCGACACGGTGTGGGAGATCAAGCTGCGCCCCGGCGTGCACTTCCATGACGGCAGCGATTTCACCTCGGCCGACGTTGTCTATTCGCTGGCGCGCCCGGCGACCATCAAGAACAGCCCGTCGCCGTTCACGATCTACACGCGTGGTTTCAAGGACGTGACGGCGGTCGACAAGCTGACCGTGCGCATCACCACCAATGGCCCGTATCCGCTGGTGCCGAACGATCTGTCGACCATCTACATCGTGTCGAAGAAGGCGGCCGAGAAAGCGGGTCCGGAGGACTTCAACAACGGTCGCGCGCTGATTGGAACGGGGCCGTACAAGTTTGTCTCGTTTGCCAAGGGCGATCGCGTTGAGCTGGCGCGTTTTGACGGCTACTGGGGCAAGAAGCCGCAATGGGAGCGCGTGACACTGCGCATCATGACGGCGGATCCTTCGCGCGTGGCGGCGCTGCTGGCCGGCGACGTGCAGGTCATCGAAAACGTGCCGACCTCCGACATCAAGAAGCTGTCGAGCGACCCGGCGGTATCGGTGTTCAAGATGCCGGTGTTCCGCATGATGTATCTGCACCTGGATTCGAACCGCGATGTGTCGCCGTTCGTGACCGACAAAGCGGGCAAGCCGCTGGCGAAGAATCCGCTCAAGGACGTGCGTGTGCGTCAGGCGATCTCGCTGGCCATCTCGCGTCAGGCCATCGTCGATCGCGTGATGGAAGGTGCAGCCGAGCCGACCGGACAACTCGTCAACAGCGCGCTGTTCGGCCACGTGCCTGGCCTGAAGGCGCCGGTGGCAGACCCGGCCGCCGCGAAGAAACTGCTTGCCCAGGCTGGCTATCCCGATGGCTTTGCGATCACGCTGCACGCCACCAACAACCGCTATGTGAACGACGACCGCGTCGCCCAGGTGATCGCTTCGATGCTTTCGCGTGTGGGGATTGCCACCAAGGTGGAGGCGATGCCGTCGGCCACGTTCTTCACGCGGGCCAACAAGCTGGACTTCTCATTCCTGCAGGCGGGTTGGGGTGCGGATACCGGCGAAGCGAGTTCGAGCTTGAAGGCATTGCTGGCCACCTATGATCCGGCGCGCGGCTGGGGCGCCTCTAACCGTGGGCGCTATTCCAATCCAGCGCTGGACGCCAAGCTGGCCGAGGCCTTGCAGACCATCGACGACCCCCAGCGCGAGAAGCTGCTGCAGGAAGCCACGGAAATCGGCATGCGCGACTACGGCGTGATTCCGCTGTACTTCAACATCAACGTGTGGGCCGCGCGCAAGGGCTATAC
>NZ_JAELUI010000238.1 GCF_016429285.1 Ralstonia sp. ASV6 | reverse complement strand
GGGGTAAGACTGCGGCAAAAGCCATGGGCAACGGCCAGAAGCCGTCACCCGGGGCGCGGCAGTCTTAGATCGCCAGGCGCTTGCGGCCCTTGGCGCGGCGTGCGTTCAGCACGGCACGGCCACCACGGGTCTTCATGCGGACACGGAAACCGTGGGTGCGCTTGCGACGGGTAACGGAAGGTTGGTAGGTACGCTTCATGATGCACTCTCTTGTTAATGGTGGTGCGGACGCTGCCGCACGCGCCGGGCCTAGGGTCGCCCCGCAAAGCCTGGTGTCGATTCATTAGGAGAAATCGCCCACGCAGACTGCCGTGCGCTGTGTTGTTCGGGTCGAGGGCGTCTCCGGCAACACAGGCACCGAAAGTCTCGGGCCTTAGCCGGATCAGGCGCGACGGGATGAACCCGGCGTCGGTCTGACGCGAACAAGCGTGCGCTCCCCTGCCGCGCATCGCAGAACCCGCCATTTAAACGATATTTGCAGCATCTGTCAACCCTGATGGATTGGGGATAACGTGCGCTCCACGCCAGAAATCCACCTGCCTGCAAGTTGTCCCCAACGCCTTGTGCGGCTTGGGTCATTTCGGTGAAAGCCTTGCCGGTATTGGGTTTTTGGGGAGGCGTCAAAATCAGTTGTCCACTGCTACTCACAGCAGGTCCACAGGTTATCCACAGACTTATCCTTTGTGGATAACTTTCGGCCGGGGGTACAATCCCGTTCCAATAACGAATGCCACCCGGTTTCTGGCCCGCGCCAGAGGCCCGGCGGCCGGCCCGCCCGGGGACGTCGACAGACGCGTGTGGCGCCGGTCAAACACCAAACGATAACGATGCAGGATTTCTGGCATGCGGCATCCGCTCAACTTGAGAGTGAGCTGACGCCGCAACAATTCAAGACGTGGATCAAGCCGCTCACGCCGCTGTCGTTCGACGAGCAAGCGTGCACGCTGCGGATTGCCGCGCCTAACCGCTTCAAGCTCGACTGGGTCAAGAGCCAGTTCTCGGGCCGCATCCAGTCGCTCGCGTGCGACTACTGGGAGATGCAGGTCGACGTGCAGTTCGTGCTTGACCCGGCCGCCGGCCAGCGTCAGGCGGCCCAGCAGCCGCCGTTCGCTCCGGCGCCGATGCAACCGATGCCAGCGCAATCGATTCAGCCAAGGCAGGCAGCGCAGACCGCCATGCCGACTGCAAACGGCGCCGCACTGGATACTGCAGCCATGCGCCCGGCTCCCGCGATGTATCGCGAAACCGCGCTCGCCGCGGCCGGCCATGGGGTGAGTCACGCGGTGGCCGAAATCGACGTGCCCGTGATGGACGCCGCCGAGGTCAGGGCCCAGTCGTACCGCGTGCCGCCGCAGGCACCTGCCATGGTCACGGGCCTAGCGACACCACCGCAGGCGCCCGTGGACGACACCGTGCACGAGCGCTCGCGCCTGAACCAGATCCTCACGTTCGACAACTTCGTCACCGGTAAGGCCAACCAGCTGGCGCGCGCTGCCGCCATCCAGGTCGCCAACAACCCGGGCAAGTCGTACAACCCGCTCTACCTGTACGGCGGTGTGGGCCTGGGCAAGACGCACTTGATCCATGCCATCGGCAACTTCATGCTGATGGAGAATCCGCGCGCCCGCATTCGCTACATCCACGCAGAACAGTACGTTTCTGACGTCGTGAAGGCTTACCAGCGCAAGGCGTTTGATGATTTCAAGCGCTACTACCACTCGCTCGACCTGCTGCTGATCGATGACATCCAGTTCTTCTCGGGCAAGAACCGCACGCAGGAAGAATTCTTCTATGCGTTCGAGGCGCTGATCGCCAACCGCGCGCAGGTCATCATCACCAGCGATACGTATCCGAAAGAGATCACCGGCATTGATGACCGCCTGATCTCGCGCTTCGACTCCGGTTTGACGGTGGCCATCGAGCCGCCCGAGCTGGAAATGCGCGTCGCGATTCTGATGAAGAAGGCGCAGGCCGAGAACGTGACCGTGCCGGAAGAGGTGGCCTTTTTCGTGGCCAAGCACCTGCGCTCGAACGTGCGTGAGTTGGAAGGCGCGCTGCGCAAGATCCTGGCGTACTCCAACTTCCACGGCAAAGAGATCACGATCGAGGTCACGCGCGAGGCGCTGAAGGACCTGCTGACGGTGCAGAACCGCCAGATCTCGGTGGAGAACATCCAGAAGACCTGCGCGGATTTCTACAACATCAAGGTCGCGGACATGTACTCCAAGAAGCGGCCGGCCAACATCGCGCGCCCGCGCCAGATCGCCATGTATCTGGCCAAGGAGCTCACGCAGAAGAGCCTGCCGGAAATTGGCGAACTCTTTGGCGGGCGCGATCACACCACCGTGCTGCACGCGGTGCGCAAGATTGCCGACGAGCGCACCAAGGACGCCCAGCTCAACCACGAACTGCACGTGCTGGAGCAAACGCTCAAGGGTTGACCGCCGGATGGCCACCAGAGCGCATGGCAACGCCATTCGCCCTGAATCAACTCTCGGCCGACGCCCGCTCCAATGCGGGCGTCTTTTCATGCACAATAGACATATTTGCCGCGCGCGCGACGCTATTCAGCGCCCCCTTCTTTGCGGTATAATTTGTGATTAACCCCTTGATTTTCAACAACTTTGGGGTTAATCGCGAATGCTCCTGCAGGCACAAGCCCAAATGGGCCAAGCTGGGGCGCGCGCGGTGTCACCTCAAACTGCAAGGATCGCCTTCATGCAATTGGTCAAAACCTCGCGAGACAACCTGCTGCGTCCGCTGCAAATCGTGAGCGGCATCGTGGAACGCCGACACACGCTGCCCATCCTGGCCAACCTGCTGATCCGCAAGACGGGGGAACGGGTTTCCTTCCTGTCCACCGACATCGAAATCCAGATCACCACGCACGCCGATTGCGGTGCCGGCGCTGGTGACGTGGCCACCACCGTGGCCGCCCGCAAGCTGGTCGACATCCTGCGCGCGATGCCTGATGGCGAAGTGGCGCTGACGCTCAACGACAAGCGCATGACGGTGCAATCCGGCAAGAGCCGCTTTGCCCTGCAAACGCTGGCCGCCGAAGAATTCCCGACCGTGGCAGAGGCCACCGACTTTGGCGCGCGCATCACCGTGCCGCAGAAGACGCTCAAGCACCTGCTGGCGATGGTGCACTTTGCGATGGCCCAGCAGGACATCCGCTACTACCTCAACGGCATGCTGCTGGTGGTGGACGGCAAGCAAGTCATGGCTGTTGCCACCGACGGCCACCGCCTGGCCTACTGCGGCGTGGAAACCGGCGAACAACCGGCAGGCGCCGGCGGCCGCCACGAAGTCATCATCCCGCGCAAGACCATTCTTGAGCTGCAACGCCTGCTGGAAGACGTGGACGATCCCGTCTCGGTGCAACTGGCGTCGAACCAGGTCAAGTTCACCTTCGGCAATATCGAGCTGATCTCCAAGCTGGTCGAAGGCAAGTTCCCGGATTTCCAGCGCGTGATCCCCAAGGGTTACCGCAACAGCTTCACGATCGACCGTACGTTCCTGCAAAGCGCACTGCAGCGTACGGCCATCCTGACGACCGATAAGTTCAAGGGCGTGCGCTGCATGCTCGACACCAACGTCCTGAAGATCAGCTCCACCAACGCTGACCAGGAAGAAGCGCAGGAAGAACTCGAAATCGACTACCAGGGCGACGCGCTGGATATCGGTTTCAACGTCACCTACCTGCTGGACGTGCTGGCCAACCTCAAGGCCGAAAAGGTGCAGGTGAGCCTGGGCGACTCCAACTCGAGCGCCCTCATCACCCTGCCCGACGACGACACCTTCAAGTACGTCGTCATGCCGATGCGCATTTGACGAGGCTTCCTCTACAAGCCGCGCAAACCAAACATCGAAAGCAAGACGAGGGGCTGGATCGGGACGATCCGCCCCTTCGCCGTTTTTAAGCAACCCCGCCATGTGCGCTGAGAACCGTATCTCCGTGCCCGTGGCAGCGAGCAGAACGACATGACCGAAGAGCAGAAACCGCAATCCACCCCCGCCGACAGCAGCAGCTACGGCGCCGCCTCGATCCAAATCTTGGAAGGCCTGGAGGCGGTGCGCAAGCGGCCCGGCATGTACATCGGCGATACGTCCGACGGCACCGGCCTGCACCACCTCGTGTTCGAGGTGCTGGACAACTCCATCGACGAAGCGCTGGCTGGCCATTGCACCGAGATCCAGGTCACCATCCACACCGACAACTCCATCTCGGTGGTGGACAACGGCCGCGGCATCCCGACCGGCATCAAGTTTGACGACAAGCACGAGCCCAAGCGCAGCGCGGCCGAAATCGTCATGACCGAGCTGCACGCCGGCGGCAAGTTTGACCAGAACAGCTACAAGGTCTCGGGCGGCCTGCACGGCGTGGGCGTGTCTTGCGTGAACGGCCTGTCGAAATGGCTGAAGGTCATCATCCGCCGTGACGGCAAGGTCCACCACATCGATTTCGCACGTGGCATTCCGCAGAACCGCCTGCTGGAAACCATGGAAGCGCCGGACGGCAAGATGGTTGAAGTCTCGCCGCTGCGTGTGTCGGGCACCACCGACCGCCGCGGCACCGAAGTGCACTTCCTGGCCGACGAAGAGATCTTCACCAACGTCGAATACCACTACGAGATTCTCTCCAAGCGTATTCGCGAGCTCTCGTTCCTGAACAACGGCGTGCACATCCGCCTGACCGACCAGCGCACCGGCAAGGAAGAAGACTTCGCCTTCTCGGGCGGCGTGAAGGGCTTTGTTGAATACATCAACAAGAACAAGACCGCGCTGCACCCGACCATCTTCTTTGCCACCGGCGAGAAAGACGGCGTGGGCGTGGAAGTGTCCATGCAATGGAACGACGCCTACAACGAGCAGGTGCTCTGCTTCACCAACAACATCCCGCAGCGTGACGGCGGCACCCACCTCACGGGCCTGCGCGCCGCCATGACGCGCGTCATCAACAAATACATCACCGACAACGAGATCGCCAAGAAAGCCAAGGTCGACACCTCGGGCGACGACATGCGCGAAGGCTTGACC
>NZ_JAELUI010000237.1 GCF_016429285.1 Ralstonia sp. ASV6 | reverse complement strand
TGCCGAACTGCTCAAGCAGCTTGGCTGGAATCGCCGGCAGCTCGACCGGCTTGGTCTTCGGTTCGCGAGGCATAAACCCTCCTTGAGGGCATGTTATGCCTTGAACACGAAATTACTGACAGGCCCCTGGGCCCACGCACGTCTCGGCATGAAAAAAGCCGCTCGGTTGAGCGGCTTCTTGTGCAGAGAGGTGGGGGGCTCTCAGCGCACGACCATGTGCGTGAACGGTTCCACGTACGCCTGCAGCGTGATCAGCAGGCCCACCAGGAAGGCCAGCGCAATCGAGTGGAAGAACACATAGCGCAGGATGTCGCCCTCGTGGCCGTACCACTTGGTGGCGGTAGAAGCCACCACGATGGACTGTGCGTCGATCATCTTGCCCATCACGCCGCCCGAGCTGTTGGCCGCAGACATCAGGATCGGCGACAAGCCAAGCTGTTCTGCTGTGGTCTTCTGCAGGCCGCCGAACAGCACGTTCGATGCCGTGTCCGAACCGGTGAGCGCCACGCCCAGCCAGCCCAGCATCGTGCCGAACAGCGGATACAGCACGCCGGTGTGCGCAAAGGCCAGACCCAGCGTGGCGTCCAGCCCCGAGTAGCGGGTCAGGTAGCCAATGCCGAACATCGCGCAGATGGTCAGCAGCGAATAGCGCGTGAGCTTGATGGTGTTCCAGTACTCCTTGAGCATGCGCGGGATCGAGTAGCCCATCAGCAGGCCGCCCACGACGGCCGAGACGAGGATGCCCGTACCTGCCATCGACAGCACGTTGAAGAGGAACACCGCGCCTTCCTTCGTTTCCTTGGCGACCACCGGCGGGCCCTTGACCACCATCTTGTCCAGCCCCGGAATCGGGAACTTGAATTGCCAGATGCCGTCGACCAACGCTTTGAACTGCGGCACGCCCCAGATGAACACGAAGACCGTCAGGATCACCCACGGCAGCCACGCTTGCATGCGCGAGATCTTGCCGTCGGTGGCGGTGGTGGCTTCGCGCGCCTCAGCCGCGGCTTCGGGATCGACGCGGGAGTTGTCCTCACGGTTGCGCAGGGCGGTCGATGTCCAGATGGTCTTGGGCTTCCACACCTTCAGGAACAGCGTGAGCGAGCCCATCGACACCAGCGCCGCAATCACGTCCACCAGCCACGGGCCGTGGAAGTTCGACACCAGGAACTGCGGAATGGCGAACGACACGCCTGCCACCAGAATCGCCGGCCAGATCTGCAACATGCCGCGGAAGCCCGCAAACGCCCAGATCAGCCAGAACGGCACCAGCACCGAGAAGAACGGCAACTGGCGGCCGACCATGGCCGACAGGTGCAGCAGATCCAGCCCCGTGACGGAGGCCAGCCCGATGAGCGGTGCACCCAGCGCCCCGAAGGCCACCGGTGCGGTGTTGGCGATCAACGCCAGGCCAGACGCTGCCAGCGGCGAGAAGCCCAGGCCGATCAGGATGGCGCCCGTCACGGCCACCGGCGTGCCGAAGCCTGCCGCGCCTTCAAAGAACGCACCAAAGCTGAACGCCACCAGCAGCAGTTGCAGGCGGCGGTCTTCGGTGATGCCCGAGATGGAGTTCTGCAAGACCTTGAATGAGCCATTCAAGGTGGTGAGCCGATGCAGGAAGATGATGTTGAGGACGATCCAGCCGATCGGGAACAGGCCGGAGACGATGCCAAGGCCTGCTGCCTTGCCCGCCATGGCGGCCGGCATGCCAAACACGAACGACGCAATGCCGATGCCGACTATCAGCGCCAGGCCCGCAGCCAAGTGGGCCTGCATATGAAAGAAGGCCAGCGAACACAGCAGCACGGCCACCGGTACCCCGGCCGCGATGGTTGACCATACGGCACTGCCGAGCGGGTCATAGACTTGATTCCACATCTTGATCTCCTCCTGTTTCTGGGCGTTTCAGTTCTATGGGCCTATTTGGCACTCCCGATACATTGCCAGGCAGGCTCTGCAATACCGAACGTCTTCTTGCGCCCGCGTTTGATGGATCAACGAGGCGACCGCGGATTTTAGGAACAAGCGTGTCGGGGTCTGCGCAATATTCTGTCACTTTCAACCTGAAAAGTATTCATCGGCGCGTGACGCCCGATACCGTGCGGCTTGGTGCGGCGCACAGGAATTGCACCGGGTAAATCCGGGTTGTGGAATCATGGCGCCTGCAAAGTTTTAATCCATAACAAATCAGCCTGGATCGATTCCTCCTCATGGCTTTCCTGACGGCTCTTTCTGTGCGCCGCTTGGCTGCTGCCGGGCTGGTTTTGCTGATCGCGTTCTCGCCGGCAGCGCACGGCCAGACAGCGCCCAACCCAGCTCCAACCGCCGTGAACACTGAATCCACGCGCCCGCGGATCGGCCTCGTGCTGTCGGGCGGCGGGGCGCGTGGCTATGCGCATATCGGCGTGCTCAAGATGCTGGAGCGCATGCGCATTCCGGTGGACGTGATTGCCGCTACCAGCATGGGCGCCGTGGTGGGGGGGCTGTACGCCAGTGGCCTGGGGGCGGATGCGCTGGAGCAGAAGCTCACGCAGGTTGACCTGAGCGACATCGCCTTCGACCGCAACGAGCGCGCCAAGCTGCCGCAATCGCTGCGCGAGGATGATTTCCAGTACCCGATCGGCTTGTCTGCCGGTTATGCAGACGGCCGGCTCAGGCTGCCTGCCGGGCTGGTGCAGGGCAACCGTCTGCTGGCACTGCTCAAGAATTGGACGGCCCAGTGGCCCGACAACATCAAGTTTTCGCAACTGCCGATTCCATTCAAGGCCATGGCAACCGACTTGGCGACGGGCGATCCGGTGATCCTCGATCGCGGCTCGCTGCCGCTGGCGATGCGCGCCAGCATGGCGGTGCCCGGCCTGTTCGCGCCCATCGAGGTGGACGGACGCACGCTGGTGGACGGCGGCCTGGTGGCCAACCTGCCGGTGCAATTGGCGCGCGACATGGGCGCGGACATCATCATTGCCGTCAACATCGGCTCCGACCTGCAGCGGCCGGAAGACCTCGCCTCGCCGGCGGCGGTGACGCAGCAGATGATCACCATCCTGGTCGGCCAGAACGTGCGCGCCCAGAAGGCGCTGTTGCGGGGGCGCGACGTATTGATCGAACCGCAACTCAATGAGTTGTCGTTCACGGACTTTGCCAAGGGGCCGCAGGGTGTCGCGCAGGGCGAGAAGGCGGCCCAGGGTGTCGAGGCCAAGCTGGCGGCGCTGTCGCTCTCGCCGCAGGCGTATGCAGCCTACCGTGCTGCCCATATACCGCAGGGCATGCTGGCGCAAGGTGCGCGCATCGACGCCATTGATGTGACCACCAGCGGCCGCGTGCCGGTGGCGCGTGTGCGCCAGCTGCTCAAGGTGCGCGAGGGCGACACCTATGACGCAGAAGAACTCAACCGCGAACTCTCGGCCCTGGCCACCACCGGCGACTTTGAAACCGTGACACAGCGGCTGGTGGAAGAAAACGGCGTCCACACGCTCAAGATCGACGCACACGAGAAATCCTGGGGTAACCAGTTCTTCCTGTTCGGCTTGGGCATGTCGACCAACTTCGATGGGCGTGGTGCGTTCAACGTCAATCTGGGGCACCGGTATCCGTGGCTGACACAGGGCGGGTTGGAGTGGCGCAATGACATCGTGCTCGGCAGCAACCGGGCCAGCATCCATACCGAATTGCGGCAGCCGCTGTGGCAAGCGCGCGGTTTCTACATTGCGCCGTACGCGGAGTATTCACGCCGCAGCTCGGACGTGTACTTCGACGATGAGTCGCCCACCAAAGACTCCAAGCCGTTCAACAACCTCACCATCGAGACGGCGCGCGCCGGTGTTGACCTGGGCATTCCGCTGGGTCGCAAAGGCGAACTGCGGCTGGGTGTGAACTATGTGAAGAAGACGGCGACCTTCAACTACCTGACCGTGGTGACGGACGAATTCGGCAACATCGTGGATGCGGACAGTCTTCCATCCCTGACTGCCAGCCAGCCGGCGTTTCGGGCACAGCTCACGCTGGACCAGCTCGACGACGCACTGTTCCCGCGCAGCGGCTATTACCTGTTCGGCAGCGTGGAAGCGGGTTTCGGTTCGCTCGACAAGAAGTACAACACCGCCCAGGCCAAGGGGTTGTGGGCAACGAGCTACGGGCGCCATACGTTCAACGTCGCGCTGGAAGGGGCGGGGCAGTTTGGTGCGAACAGCCCGACGCGAGACAACGGTGGCGATAGTGGCAACGGCGCCAACGAGGGCTTCTACCTCGGAGGCTTCCAGCATCTCTCGGCTTATGCGCAGGATCAGTTCAACGGTCAGTACCTGTTGTACGGGCGTCTGACCTACCTATACGACTTGCGCGTGGACGATCTGCTGGGTTTGCGCGCGCCGGTCTTCGGCGCCAGCGCGGAGGCGGGCAACGTCTGGCAGTTGCGCAACAACTTCGGCCGCGGCGGCTACCTGAAGAGCGGCAGCGTGTTCGTCGGCGGCAACAGCCCGATCGGCCCGTTGTACTTCGGTTTTGCCCTGGCGCCGCAGGGCGTGTGGAACGTGTATCTGCAGCTCGGTCGGGTGTTCTGACGCGGCTTCGGGCGACGCATTTGCGCAGGTACCTCGTGGAGGCGCCTGCTTCGTAAGGTCTTGATCAGATTGGGAAATCAATCGGTCGAGCAGAGGCGGAGCGACATGCTAGCCTTCCGCTTCGCTTTTTCAATATCTCGGGCGTGCACGCGCCCAGCCCCCTTCCCATGAAGTTCTCCGTGTTGTTCCAAGGCTCCCGTTCGTCCCGGTGGTTGCTCTGCGCATGTGCGCTTACCGTGTTTCAGGCCTGCAGCAAACACACCGACGAGGTTGCCAAGCCTGCCGGCCCGCCGGAAGTCGAGTTTGCCGTTGCGCAGCGCTCCGACGCGCCGCTGGAGACCGAACTGCCCGGCCGCCTGGAGCCGTATCGCACGGCAGAAGTGCGCGCACGCGTAGATGGCATCGTGCTCAAGCGCGCCTATGAAGAGGGGCAGGTCGTCAAGGCTGGCCAGGTGCTGTTCCGTATCGATCCGGCGCCGCTCAAGGCACAGGTGGACGCGGCACAAGGCGCACTCGCCCGCGCGCAGGCGCAGGTTGCCATCGCCCGCGACAAGGCCACCCGCTACAAGGGCTTGG